>CAZCXC010000164.1:0-1894 GCA_964502505.1 uncultured Enterobacteriaceae bacterium | reverse complement strand
TCTTACTTTATATAAACTTGAAGAATTTTTACAGGGACAACTGGATATGGTGATTGAACCATTAATTAATGAAAATCAGGCTGACCTTCTCGCCGCGATGGGTGAATAAACTATGGCGCAAACAGCAACCATTACCAGACTCCGTATTGCAGATTTACTGCAACATGCTGAGCAACAAATGTACGCATTTGACACAGCAAAACTGGATGCTGAATTATTGCTTTGTCATGTTACCAAGCTTGAACGTAGCACATTGCATGCACATCCAGAGCAAATACTTTCTGAAGAAGTAATCCACAGTTACCAGATATTAGTTGAACAACGATTTGCCGAACAGCCGATCGCTTATCTCATTGGTAAAAAAGAATTCTGGTCATTAGAATTTAAAATTAATGAACATACGTTAATACCACGACCAGAGACGGAATGTCTTGTTGAGGAAGCATTAAAGCATATCCCAATAAATGAAAAATATAGGATTGCTGATTTAGGAACAGGTTGTGGTGCTATTGCGATCAGCATTGCTAAAGAAAGACCACAAAGTCATATTACTGCGGTGGATATATCGTTAGATGCTTTAAACGTTGCCAAAGAAAATGCTTCTCGCTTGGGTATAAAAAATATTTCATTTGTTCAAAGTGATTGGTATGAAATGCTAAATGACCGCTTTGACCTTATCGTGAGCAATCCACCTTACATCAAAGAAGATGACGAACACCTTACCCGCGGGGGCATTCAACATGAGCCACGCTTGGCATTAGCTTCAGGCCCTGATGGTCTAAATGCTATAGAACACATTGTCAAAGGTGCACCAGAACGTCTCCGAAACGAGGCGTGGTTGTTATTAGAACATGGCTATAAACAAGGGAACGAAGTGCGCGCTTTACTAAACAAACACAGATTTTCAGATGCAGATACTAAAAAAGATTATTCAGGACAGGAGCGGGTAAGTTTTGGCAAAAATAGAATCTGAACTACACTGATTAAGTATGTTGACGAAATTGAAAAACCAAATACTCTGCTTTATGGAAGACAACAAGCGTGATAATGAACAACGCCCATCCGGCTGGCAGCAGCGAGTTCAGGATATTTATATCCATCATTACCAACAGCAGGTGAATAATACTCATCGTTCAGAGCTTTGGCGTAAGTATGCAAACAAAAAATAATTAATATGGATGACAATCAATTATTACGTTATAGCCGACAAATGATGTTGCCTGAGATTGATGCTGAAGGACAACAGCGGCTGGCTGATGCCTGCGTCTTGATCATAGGTTTGGGTGGATTAGGCTCATCGGCTTCTATTTACCTCGCGGCCGCAGGTGTAGGGCATTTGGTCTTGGTAGATTACGACAAAGTCGATCTTTCTAACCTGCAAAGACAAATCGTGCATACCACCGCGGATATTGGTCGTTTTAAAGTTGAATCTGCCAGGGATTGTTTACAAGCACTCAATCCGAATACAAATATCACATTAATTGATCACAAGCTTGACGCAACGGAATTGAAAAAGGAAGTTGCTGCAGCAACAGTCGTCGTTGATGCCAGTGACAATTTCGAAACACGTTTTGCCATTAATGAGGCATGTGTAAAAACCAAAACCCCGTTGGTATCAGGGGCTGCGATTCGGTTTGAGGCGCAAGTCAGTGTGTTTAATTCAAAAGATGATACGTCGCCATGTTATCGATGCTTATACGGCAAAGAAGCAACGATAGATCAAACCTGCACAGCCAATGGTGTGATTGCACCCTTGCTGGGCATCATCGGCAGTGTTCAGGCCTGTGAGACAATGAAACTCATTATGAATCTCGGTGAAACACTCCAGGGAAGACTGTTGTTACTCGATGTAATGACAATGGAATGGCATACCGCTATTTTACCGAAAGATCCT
>CAZCXC010000163.1:0-8353 GCA_964502505.1 uncultured Enterobacteriaceae bacterium | reverse complement strand
CTGTGCCGATAGGCTCCTGTCTTTAGTTACCACTGTCCACTCATCTGGTAATAGTTTCACATGACGTTTGCCTGCATTAATCATCGGTTCAATCGTAAATGTCATACCTTTTTCCAGAATCAACCCGGTTCCTTTTTGACCGTAGTGTAAAATTTGTGGATCTTCATGAAATACTCTACCAATACCATGTCCACAATACTCACGTACAACCGAATAATTATGTGATTCTGCATAATGTTGAATTGCATGGCCTATATCGCCCAGTTGTATGCCGGGTTTGACCAAATCAATGCCTATGTGCATACAATCATAAGTTGTTTGTACCAGACGTTGGGCACGTTTTGAAGGAGTACCAATGAGAAACATTTTACTGGTATCACCATGATACTCATCTTTGATGACTGTAATATCTATATTAAGGATGTCGCCATCTTTCAGCTTTTTGTTTCCGGGTATGCCATGGCAAACGACATGATTGACTGAGGTGCATATGGATTTTGGAAAACCACGGTAATTTAACGGTGCTGGAATGGTTTTTTGTTCGTCCGTTATGTAATTATGGCAGATCTCATTCAGTTCATCTGTTGTAATACCTGCCTGGACATGAGGTTCAATCATTTGCAAGACCTCTGCAGCAAGGCGTCCAACAATCCGCATTTTTTCAATTTCTTCGGTAGTTTTTATGGAAATAGCCATGGGTTAGTCTGTATATATTTATTCTAAGCGATTGTTATCACTACGCTTCTATGTTATAAAGCGTCCCGCAGTTTATCTTAAATCAACGTCGCACGTACACTACAACCGTGTATTGGGTGCCCTCAGGGGTTGGTACGCGGTGTGTGCGGAGGCTTAACCCTAACTTGGAGAATTTACATGTCTAACGTCACCATGCGTGAAATGCTGGAGGCCGGGGTGCATTTCGGGCATCAGTCTCGGTATTGGAATCCTAAAATGGCCCCCTATTTGTTTGGCCAACGCAACAAAATTCATATTATTAATCTTGAAAAAACCCTGCCTTTGTATGACGAAGCCGTCGGATTTATCAGCAAAATAGCTGCTCGAAAGGGTACCGTGTTGTTTGTCGGTACCAAACGTGCTGCACAAGCTATTATTCAGGAAGAAGCATGTCGCTGTGGCATGCCTTATGTTCATCGACGTTGGTTAGGCGGTTTGTTAACCAATTTCAAGACGGTAAAGCAATCAATTAATCGATTGAAAAAACTTGAAGAGATGGCGGCGGATGGTAGTTTGGAAAAGATGAGCAAAAAGGATTTACTGCACCACAAGCGCGAACAGGAAAAGCTTGAACGGAGCGTGTCTGGCATTAAGGACATGCCGGGAATCCCCCAGGCAATTTTTATTATTGATGTGGGCTATGAAAATATTGCTGTCTGTGAAGCACGCAAACTGGGTATCCCGATAATTGGTGTAGTAGACAGTAATAACAACCCTGACTGTGTTGATTATATTATTCCAGGTAACGATGATGCTATTCGTTCAATTCGCTTATATACGAGAGGTGTTGCAGATGCCATTTTGGAAGGTCGCCAGTCAACAGCACAAATAGGTGGTAGTGAATCTGGCGATGATTTTGTGGAATTAGATGAATCGGGCTCTCCAATTGCACCAGCTGAAACAGAACAAGCACCAAAAGTCGCAATTAAAAAGAAACTGGCCAAGAAAAAGATCATTAAACCAGTTACTAATGAAGTATCTGCTGCAAAATCAGTAGAAACAGAACCTGAAAAAGCGACAGCCGCCAAGAAAAAAGTTGCTAAAAAGAAAGTGACTAAGAAAAAAGCCACAAAAAAAGCAACAACAACAAAAATTACTGAAGAAATTGAGGAAGAATAAGATGCAAATTACAGCAACGCTGGTAAAAGAACTACGGCAGCGTACAGGTGCTGGCATGATGGACTGTAAAAATGCCTTACAAGAAGCCGATGGAAATGTTGAAACAGCGATTGAAGAAATGCGTAAATCGGGTGTTACCAATGCAGCCAAAAAAGCGGGCAGAATAGCAGCTGAAGGAAATATCATTATCCAAGAAGATAAGGAGACTGGTGAGGTTGTTATACTGGAAGTTAATTCCGAGACTGACTTCGTGGCTATGGATGACGGATTCAAAGCCTTTGGTATTGATGTAGCAGATTGTATTCTGGCTAATCATCCTGCTGATATTGATGCATTAATGGCATTACCCGTAAATAGTAATTCAGGCCATACAGTGGAAGAGTCACGCCAGCAGTTGGTAGCCAAGATTGGTGAGAACATTAGTGTTAGACGTTTTATAGTACTAAAAAGTGAAACAGGTCAATTGGGCACATATCTGCATGGTAATCTGCGTATAGGCGTTTTGGTTGATATTAATGGAGGTGATGATGCATTAATAAAAGATATTGCAATGCATGTTGCCGGTATCAATCCTCCTCCTGTATATATTGCAGAAGATGAAGTACCTGAGGAATTGTTGGATAAAGAGAAACAAATATTTATTGCCCAGGCAGAGGAAAGCGGTAAACCACCTGAAATTATTGAAAAAATAGTATTGGGTAAGGTAAAAAAATTCGTTCAGGAAATATCGTTGCTCAGTCAACCGTTTGTCAAAGACAATGATCAATCAATTAATCAATTATTAAAAACAGCAGGCGCAACGGTTAATCGGTTTGTGCGCTATGAAGTCGGCGAGGGCTTGGAGAAACGTAACGATAATTTTGCTGAAGAAGTCATGGCTCAGGCCAAAGGAGAATAGAAGCCTTGACTAACCCGTCACCAGAAATTTCATACCGGCGGGTACTGATAAAACTTAGTGGTGAGGCATTGATGGGTGAAGCTAATTACGGCATAGACCCAGATGTTATTGAGCGCATTGCAGTAGAAGTAAACGAATTAACCAAAGCCAATATTGAAGTTGCCATGGTAATCGGTGGAGGGAATATATTTCGTGGCGCAGGATTGGCTGCTGCAGGTATTGACAGAGTAACGGCAGACCATATGGGTATGTTAGCTACGATTATGAATTCCTTGGCAATGCAAGATGCATTGGAACGCCTTGGCATCCATGCACGCGTTATGTCAGCAATAGTAATCAATGAAATTTGTGAAGACTATATTCGTCGTCGAGCTGTACGTCACTTGGAAAAAAAACGCGTTGTAATTTTTGCAGCAGGGACGGGCAATCCATTTTTCACAACTGATTCAGCTGCAAGTTTACGAGCAATTGAAATCAACGCAGATCTTCTTATAAAAGCGACTAAGGTAAATGGTGTATATTCTGCTGATCCAGTTCATGATAAAGATGCCCGGCGTTATGAAACATTAGGATATGATGATGTTTTGGAACGAAAACTAGGCGTAATGGATGCAACTGCTGTGGTGCTCTGCAGGGAAAACAATATGCCATTACGAGTGCTTGATATGACAAAACCAGGATCCCTTATGCGTGCAGTGCAAGGTTTAAATGAAGGCACCTTGATAAGCAATGATCATTAGAAGGGTGTATTGATGACTAAAGAGATTATCAACGATGCAGATCGACGTATGAACAAAAGTATGGAAGCCTTGAAACAGGAAATGGCTAAAATTAGAACCGGGCGGGCACATCCTGGTTTGTTAGAACATATTACAGTGAATTATTACGGATCTGATGTACCACTCAATCAGGCTGCTAATGTAAACGTATTGGACGCGCGCACTTTAAGTATCACTGCCTGGGATAAAAAAATGATCCCTGATATTGAAAAAGCCATTTTAAACTCTGATCTTGGACTTAATCCGGTTACTGCCGGTGAGGTTATACGTGTCCCCCTACCTGTACTAACTGAAGAACGGCGTAAAGAATTAATTCGTGTCGTACGAGCAGAGGCTGAACATGCCAAAGTTGCGGTACGGAATATACGAAGAGATGCAAATCATTCCTTAAAAAACATGATCAAAGAGAAAAGTATTACAGAAGATGATGAACATAAGGCTGAAGAAATGATACAAAAATTAACGGACGATCATATTGCACAGATCGATAATTTCCTCGCAGGAAAAGAAAAAGAAATGATGGAGATTTAACTTAGCGCCATTTTCATATGGGGGCTAAATTTTATGGTATGTACGAATGATGTGATTGAAGAAAAATTGCCCAGACATGTTGCTGTTATCATGGATGGTAATGGTCGCTGGGCACAGAAGAAGAAATTACCAAGAATTGCTGGTCATAAAGAAGGCGTTAATGCCTTACGCAAGATTGTTAAATCCGCGGCTGTAAAAGGTATCAAGGTATTAACAGTCTATGCATTCAGCAGTGAAAACTGGAATCGACCAAGCACAGAAATATCGTTATTGATGGACCTGTTTATGACGTCACTAAAACAGGAACGTCAAGAACTATACAGAGATAATGTAAAATTACGTTTTATTGGCGAACATGCAGCGTTTTCTGAAAGATTGCAATTTGCGATTAGTGAGGCAGAAAAACTAACCGGAACGAACACTGGCTTGGAGCTGGTCATTGCAGCAAACTATGGAGGACGCTGGGATATTACTAATGCATTTAAGTTACTCTATGAAAAAATAGAATCTGGATTAGTTAAGATTGATGACGTAGATGATTCACTGATTTACTCTAAAATTACAATCTCGGATTTGCCTGAACCTGATCTTTTTATACGTACGGGTGGTGAAATACGTATTAGTAATTTCCTACTTTGGCAATTGGCCTATACAGAACTATATTTCACAGAAACTTTATGGCCGGATTTTACACCATCAGAATTTGAAAAAGCGCTAATGTGGTTTTCCAGCAGGAAACGCAGATTTGGTAGAACGAGCGAACAGACAGAGCGTACAGAAGGTGCTTAAACAACGCGTTATTACAGCTGCCATACTGATACCATTAATTGTTATCAGTATTTTATATATTCCTAGCAATATTTTTTCTTTGTTGTTGGCTTTTTTTGTCTGTATTGCGGCATGGGAATGGAGTAAATTTGTTGAATATTCTCAGAAGATACAAAAGTATATTTATGTTCTATCTGCGATTTTTCTCATCAGTATTTCTTATATATACCGAGATACATTGTTAGCTAATAGTATTATTTTTCTTGGGGCCACTTGGTGGCTTTGTGCAGCTGGTCTAATTATCGCTTATCAAAAAGAAAAATATTCAGTCCCTTTAACACAATTTATTAAATCGGTGATTGGTTTATTAATTCTTGTGCCAGCGTGGATGAGCTTAATTGTATTACATGCAGAAATCGATGGCCCACATCTTGTTTTATTTTTATTCATACTTATTTGGTTGGCTGATACTACTGCTTATTTCGTAGGGAAGCAGTTTGGTAAGCGACGCCTTGCCAGCAGAACAAGTCCTGGAAAGAGCTGGGAGGGTGTTATTGGTGCATTATTTGCAACATCTTTATTAAGCCTGGGATATGGAATTATGGTAAAACCACAGTATGCTGCCGTTGGGCTATTAGCGCTGTGTATTATAACTGTAATGTTTTCCATAATAGGTGATCTGACAGAAAGTATGTTTAAACGTATTGTGGGTATTAAGGATAGTGGCGGAATATTACCAGGTCATGGGGGCGTACTTGATCGGATTGATAGTCTAACCGCCGCTGCACCGATATATGTAATGGGACTGTGGTTATTACAGGGAAGGCTATGAAAGGTATTACCATATTAGGTGCTACCGGGAGCATTGGTATCAGTACGCTAAATGTTATATCGCAGCACAGCGATCAATATAACGTTGTCGCATTAACAGCGAATAAAAATGTTGAGCTTCTTGCCCAACAGTGTCTTGAATGGTCCCCTCTATATGCAGCTATGGCAGATACAGTGGCCGCTGAAAAATTGCAGTCAGAGCTTAATAATAAGGGGATTGAAACAGTAGTATTGGCAGGAGCAGAAGGATTGCAAAAAGTAGCATCACTAGAGCAGACTGACTATGTAATGGCTGCCATTGTCGGAGCAGCAGGTTTATTACCAACACTTTCAGCGGCGCAAGCGGGCAAGCGCATTTTATTAGCGAACAAAGAATCGCTCGTTATGTCAGGACAACTATTTATCGATGTCGTGCGCGATAATCATGCCGAGTTATTACCCATTGATAGTGAACACAATGCAATATTTCAATGTATGCCAAATAACTATCAAGATGGTTTATCAAAATCAGGAGTCAATCGGATATTGTTAACCGCATCAGGCGGACCTTTTCGAACAACTCCCCTTAACCAATTAAGCGATATGACGCCTGAGCAAGCTTGTGCCCACCCAAATTGGGACATGGGCCGTAAGATATCAATTGATTCGGCGACCATGATGAATAAAGGACTGGAAGTGATAGAAGCATGTTGGTTGTTTGATACGACACCCGAATTTATTCAGGTCGTGTTGCACCCGCAAAGCGTCATCCATTCGTTAGTTGAATATGTCGATGGATCAGTATTAGCGCAACTAGGTAATCCAGATATGCGTACACCCATTGCGCATGCACTGGCTTGGCCTGAGCGGATGCAATCAGGGGTAGAAAGTTTGGATTTATTTAAGATTGCACACCTCGATTTTGAACAACCAGACCTGGAGCGATTTCCATGTTTAAGGTTGGCACGTGATGCAATGCGGACAGGTGGTACGGCAACAGCTATTTTGAATGCAGCTAACGAAGTAGCGGTTGCAGCATTTTTAGATCGGCATATTCGTTTTACCGATATCGCAGAAGTTGTTGAATCCACGCTCACCGGTGTTACACAACATGAAGTTTTATCATTGGATGTTGTACTTGGTGATGATGCCATCGCCCGTCAGTATGCACATTCTATTTCTGAGGAACTGGCTGCATGATTGATTTTTTACAGCACGTTATTGCCTTTATTTTTGCAATTGGGGTATTGATTACCTTTCATGAATTCGGGCATTTTTGGGTTGCACGTAAGTTTGATGTAAAGATACTCCGTTTTTCGATTGGGTTTGGCCGACCGCTATGGCAACGGTATTTTGGAAAAGATAAAAGCGAGTTTGTTATAGCAGCATTGCCTTTAGGTGGTTATGTCAAAATGCTGGATGAGCGGGAGGGCGAGGTTGCTGCAGGCGAACTCGATCGTTCTTTTAATAGAAAACCCCTTAGCCAACGTTTTGCGATTGTGCTTGCTGGACCATTGTTTAATTTTTTATTTGCCATAATGGCTTATTGGTTGATGTTTATGATCGGTTTGCCAGGTTTGAAACCCATTATTGGCGAAGTGATACCAGGATCAATAGCAAGCAAGGCAGGATTAATGAGTGATCAGGAAATCATTGCAATAGAGTCAAAAAAAACAGCCACATGGGGGATGGTGGTTGATATTTTGATTAATAAAATTGTTAGTGGTGAGGAAGTCAGTATAACAGTAAGGGATAATTTTGGTAATGAACGAACTACCATTATCAATTTAAATAATTTATCAATTGATGACCTTGCTGAAGATGGATTATTAACGAAGCTGGGTGTTGAACTAAAAAAAATAGAAGTACCAGCAATAATTGGCAGTATCCAATTTGGAAAAGCTGCAGAACGCGCGGGACTAGAGGTAGGTGATAATATTATTGCTGTGAATGGAAAAACAATATCTAACTGGTTAGAGTGGGTTCAATATATACAAGACCATCCAGAGCAGAAACTGGCAGTAGAAATATTAAGAAATGATGAACCAATCACTCTTGAACTTATACCAGCAAAAAAAGATTTAGCAGAGGGGAAAATCATTGGTTATATCGGCGCTGGTAATCAACCACCATTTTATTTATTTGGTAAAGAATCATATTCATTAGTGCCTGCATTTTACATGGCAATTAAAAAAACCTGGGATATGTCCTGGCTTACTCTGCGCGTATTAGGGAAAATTGTGACTGGTCAGGCGTCTTATAAAAATCTAAGTGGGCCTATCAGTATTGCACAATATGCGGGTGATTCTGCACAGAGCGGGGTTGCTGCCTTCTTATGGTTTCTTGGGATTGTGAGTGTCAGTTTAGGGGTTTTAAATTTACTGCCGATTCCACTGTTGGATGGTGGTCATCTAATGTTTTACATAGTGGAATTCATAAAGGGCAGCCCGGTACCTGATTCAGTACAGGTAGTAGGGCAACAAATTGGCTTAACACTATTACTGTGCCTTATGATACTGGTATTCTATAACGATATCGTGCGTTTGATTGGATAAGGGATTTAAATAAAAATTATAATTAACAAGTAGATGAGAATTATTCTTAATAGATCACTTTATTTTCTGTTATTACTCTTCACACTATTTGAGTCGGCATATGCTGCGCAAGAGTTTGTCATTGAAGATATTCGTGTTGAGGGGCTACAGCGAATTAC
>CAZCXC010000162.1:0-7128 GCA_964502505.1 uncultured Enterobacteriaceae bacterium | reverse complement strand
AGTTGAATATTTTGATGAATACGGAAATATACTGGAGGCAGATGCAACAGCAAATACAGTCCATCGTGCAGTCTATAAAATTACATTACAACCTGGAATTTTATACCAACCTCATCCTGCTTTTGCACAAGGTAGCAATGGATCATACAGCTATCATAATCTCACTAAACTAGATTTGAAGAAAGTCCATACGTTGTCAGATTTTCCTGAAACCGGCACGCGAGAATTAACTGCTGAAGATTATATTTATCAGATTAAAAGAATGGCGCACCCGAATGTGCATTCACCTATCGCTAGCTTAATGATGAAATACATTCTGGGACTGGAGGAATTATCTACATTATTAACAAAACAACAGGGTGAAGAAAAGAAACATGAGAAGTTTATCGATTTACGCCAATATGATTTGGAAGGTGTGCAACTCGAAGATCGTTATAGCTTCACCATTACGCTTAAAGAAAAATACCCTCAATTTTTATATTGGTTATCGATGTCTTTCTTTGCTCCCATGCCATGGGAAGCTGACACTTTTTATTCGCAGGCTGGGATGAAAGAAAAAAATATTACACTTGACTGGTATCCTGTTGGTACAGGCCCCTATATGTTAACAGAAAATAATCCTAACCTACGCATGGTATTAGAGCGTAATCCAAACTTTCGTGGTGAACTCTATCCATTTACTGGAGAAGAAAATGATAAAGCATTTGGTTTTCTAAAAGATGCAGGCAAACCAATGCCATTTATTGGTAAGGCCATTTATAGTTTGGAAAAAGAAACCATTCCTTCCTGGAATAAATTTTTACAGGGCTATTATGATACTTCAGGGATTGTTTCAGACAGTTTTGATCAGGCAGTGCAGTTTAATAGTAATGGTGATGTAGAATTAACCGATGAAATGCAGAATAAGAATATTCGTTTAAATACAGCAATAACCACATCAACTTATTATATGGGTTTTAATATGCTTGATGATGTAATTGGTGGTAAAAGTGAACGCGCAAGATTGTTACGTAGAGCAATATCTATTGCGCTTGATTACGAAGAATATATATCTATTTTTGCGAATGGACGAGGTGTCCCGGCACAAGGTCCATTACCACCCGGTATCTTTGGTTATGTAGATGGCAAACAAGGTATCAATCCATATAACTATGAATGGCGGGATGGCAGACAAAAAAGACGTTCAATTGAAGAAGCGAAGCAAATAATGATTGAGACTGGTTACCCAGATGGACGTGACGTGGAAACTGGTCAATCTTTAATTTTATACTTAGATACCCCGGCAGCAGGACCCGGTACTAAGGCAATGTTTGACTGGTATCGTAAACAGTTCGCCAAGCTTGGAATAAATCTTGTCATTCGGGCCACTGATTACAACCGATTTCAAGACAAGATGCGAACAGGGACAGCACAAATCTATACTTGGGGATGGAATGCCGATTATCCCGATCCTGAAAATTTTCTGTTTTTACTGTATGGCCCAAATGCCAAGGTTGATAACAATGGAGAGAATGCATCGAATTATAAAAATAAAGAATTCGATCAATTATTCAATCAAATGAAGAGTATGCCGAATGGATCTGAACGTCAGCTTATTTTAGATAAGATGATTGAGATAGTGAGAGTAGATGCACCCTGGTTATGGGGTTTCCATCCTGTTGGGTTCACGCTTTATCATGACTGGTATCATAATGCCAAGCCTAATTTAATGGCAAATAATACGCTTAAATATAAAAGGATTGATCCTGAATCAAGACTGAAGTCACGGTCAGCTTGGAATAAACCTGTAATATTACCCGTCATTTTATTGGTACTGATCTTGTTTATAAGCATCATTCCTGCATGGATCAGCTATAAACGCAGGGAACGATCTGCGGCTCTATGATTAATTACATCATCCGACGTATTGCATATGCATTACCTATTCTCATTGGTGTGAATGTCATTACCTTTGTTTTATTTTTTGTAGTGAATACCCCAGATGATATGGCTCGCATGCATCTTGGACAAAAGCGAGTCACACAGGAGGCCATTGAAAAATGGAAAAATGAACGTAACTATGACAAACCTGTACTCTGGAATTCAAAAAGTAAAAATTTGGCAAAGGTAACAGACACGATATTTTTTCAAAAATCAGTTCGCTTATTTATATTTGATTTTGGCCGTTCTGATAATGGACGTGATATCAGTCATGATATCAGTCAGCGTATGTGGCCAAGTTTGGCGATTACCATACCCAGTCTTATACTAGGTTTGCTGTCTTATATTACTTTTGCATTGATTCTTGCTTTTTTCAGGGCAAGTTATATCGACCTTTGGGGCGTTGTAATCTGTGTCATCATGATGTCCATTTCAAGTATGTTTTACATCATTGGTGGTCAGTTTATTATTGGAAAATTTTTACACCTGGTTCCAATTTCTGGTTATGACACAGGTATTGATGCCATCAAGTTTATCTTATTACCTATCTTTGTAGGTTTAATTGGTAGCGTTGGCTCTGCAACACGCTGGTATCGCACCATCTTCTTAGAAGAGATGGGAAAAGATTTTGTGCGCACTGCGCGAGCTAAGGGCCTTTCTGAAAAAATTGTTATGTTTCGTCATGTACTTAGAAATGGATTAATTCCGATCCTAACAGGCGTAGTCGTCATGTTACCCCTGCTGTTTATGGGTAGCCTGGTTCTAGAAGCTTTTTTTGCGATACCAGGTTTGGGGAGTTATACCATTGACGCAATTAACAGCCAGGATTTTGCCATCGTACGTTCCATGGTCTTTTTAGGTTCTGTGCTTTATATCATTGGCTTAATCTTGACTGATATTTCATACACCATCGCTGATCCAAGGATACGTTTAGAATAATAAAATTAATATGCCTTTTATCTTTATAACCGATGGATTGATATTTTTTCTAATCTTCATGATTGGAATTTTTGCCTACTATGCCAGCCAACATGAACATCTGCGAGCACCCTGGCGACAGGTAGGTAAGAATCCATTAGCAATGAGTGCTGCAGTCATATTATTTTTTTATGTGGCGATAGGGTTACTGGACTCTATGCACTTCCATCCACGCCTGGAAAATAATAGTGAGTTTTCAGAGGAAACTCGCTATTCAACAGAGATACTCAGTGTATTTGACTTACTGGTTAATAGATTACGTAAAAATGATGAGCGCACTTATTCGGCACCCTTTGCAACGCATGCCTATTCAAAGGAGCTGATTGAATATCCCGATGGAAAAAAGATTCGAGATTACCCGCGCTTAATATTTGGTGGCGTACATCTTAAATACCCGGTACAGCAACGTAATACGGATATCGCATTTAAATCTTTCATCGGTATGATATTTGGTTTGGGGATATGGTTGGTATTGTCATGTTTAATATTGGCCTTTTTGGCTAAGGTTCGAAAAACAAAATTAAAAGCTACATTACAAGATGTTATTCACAAACGCGGAGCAATTCCCTGGCATGTTATTTTATTAGCATTGAGTATCGTCTTTGTTCTTACCACCACGCTTACTTATCTATCAAATTATTACCATGTGTTTGGAACAGATAAAGTAGGCCAGGACGTGTTTTATCAATCACTAAAGAGTATTCGTACCGGTTTGTTAATTGGAACGTTAACCACATTAGTCATGTTGCCATTTGCAATTGCGATGGGCATTATGGCTGGCTATTTTCGTGGCTGGGTAGATGATGTGATTCAGTATCTCTATACCACTCTCAGTTCAATCCCAGGGGTGTTATTAATTGCAGCTTCAATCCTGATGTTAGAAGTTTATATGTCAAATAATGCGGCCAGTTTTACCAGCATCGAACACCGGGCTGATATGCGTTTATTATGTCTCTGTTTGATTCTTGGCATTACAAGCTGGACTAGCCTATGTCGTTTATTACGCGGTGAGACGATGAAACTGCGAGAGGTTGATTATGTACAAGCGGCACAGGCATTTGGTGTAAGCCATTCAAAAATAATGCTGCGACATTTATTACCGAATGTGATGCATATTGTCATGATAACGATAGTAATAGATTTTAGTGGCTTAGTACTTGCGGAAGCTGTATTGGCCTATATTAATATCGGTGTTGATCCCACTATGATAAGTTGGGGCAATATGATCAATAGTGCACGTCTGGAGATGGCGCGTGAACCGATAGTATGGTGGTCACTTTCAGCGGCCTTCGTTTTTATGTTAGGTCTGGTTTTATCAGCGAATTTATTTGCTGATGCAGTGAGAGATGCCTTCGATCCAAGAATACGTAATATATAAATCAATATTATTTTAACTAAAGTATATTTCTATAGTGACAAATAACAAAAATATAAAATTACCTGATAAACAACCAGCAATACGCGTGGTTGCTATGCCAAAGGATACTAATGCAGGCGGTAGTATTTTTGGTGGTTGGATCATGTCCCAGGTTGATCTCGCAGCGAGCATTGCTGCCTTGGAACGAGCAAAAGGCAGGGTCGTCACTGTAGCAGTTAACTCATTTGAGTTTAAAGAACCGGTTTTTGTCGGTGATCTGATTAGCTGTTTCGCTGATGTGACTAAAGTTGGTAACACTTCAATAATAGTAAAAGTAGTAGTTTATGCGCAACGTGATCCAGAACATGTGAAAACTGTAAAAGTAACGGAAGCAGAACTCACTTTTGTAGCACTTGATAAAAACCGTAGACCCAGACAAATACCGAAAGAGTAATTAAACGATGACTATACCTTTGCTTGAAGTAAAGAATTTACAGACCTGCTTTGGTGAAGGTGAAAATACTGTATACGCTGTCAATGGCATTGATTTTAAAATAAACAAAGGTGAAACATTCGTTTTGCTCGGTGAATCGGGTTGTGGAAAATCAGTGACCGCACTTTCCATGATGCGCTTATTGCCACCTACAGCACGTATCAAGGCAGGTAGCGTCAAGCTAGAGGGTAAAGATCTATTCGAATTACCCGAAAATAAGATGCGTGGTATTCGTGGCGGCAGGATCGCTATGATATTTCAGGAGCCGCAGTCTTCACTCAATCCGGTTATGACAGCAGGCCAACAAATTGGCGAGACATTACAATGCCATAAAGGATTGAAGGGACAGGTACAACGTGAACATACAATTGAGTTACTGGATGCGGTCGGAATACCTGAATCACAACGTCGTATTGACGAATATCCTCATCAGTTTTCCGGTGGTATGAAGCAGCGCATTATGATTGCGATTGCCTTGGCTGGCGAACCGGATTTATTGATTGCTGATGAACCAACAACAGCACTTGATGTAACAATTCAGGCGCAGATTCTGGATTTATTGAAGAAGTTGCAAACAGAAATGGGGATGGCCATTTTATTTATTACCCATGATCTGGGCGTCGCTTCAGAAATTGCAGACCATGTAGCTGTGATGTATGAAGGGAAAATTGTTGAGAGCAATACACGCGATACTTTTTTTACAGCACCCCAGCATGCTTATTCAAAACGTTTATTTGATGCTGTACCAAGCAAGGCAAAACGTGATCGTGAACAGATAGCATCTAAAAAAGGCAATGAAAATACAGTAGGTAAACCATTATTAGTCGTCAATGATCTAAAAGTACATTATCCGATACGAAAGGGACTGTTTAAAAAAGTGGTTGGGTATGTACGCGCACTGGACGGTGTGACCATTGAGATTAAAAAAGGCCAGACCGTGGCCATTGTGGGTGAATCAGGTTCTGGCAAAACAACCATGGGAAAGGGCATCTTACAATTAGTCAGACCGACTGATGGTAGTGTTATATTCGATGGTGAAGAGCTTACCCAGATATCAGGTAATGATCTGCGAAGAAAACGCTCTGATATTCAAGTTATATTCCAGGATCCATACTCTTCCATGAATCCGCGCATGATGGTTGCAGATATCATTGAAGAGGGCATGCTTGCACAAGGCATTGGTAATACCAGAGATGAACGTATGCAACGTGTTGACCAACTTTTAGCACAGGTTGGACTGGAATCTGAGCATAAAGGTCGTTATCCCCATGAATTTTCTGGTGGCCAACGACAACGCATTTGTATAGCTCGAGCACTTGCTGTTGAGCCTCGACTAATTATCTGTGATGAACCTACTAGTGCATTAGATGTATCTATACAAGCACAGATATTGGAATTGTTAATCGATCTACAAGACCGATTAGGTCTAACTTATTTATTTATAACGCATAATATTAGTGTCGTAGAATACCTGGCCCATACTGTTGCTGTGATGTATGAAGGTAAAATTGTCGAGCAGGGCAATGTTGATGATGTTTTATATAATCCACAACATGACTACACTAAAAAATTACTTTCCGCGGTACCACGTATTAGAACGGGGACATAATTTTTAAATGACAGCAGATATTTCCATAGTGACCAGGGCAATGGAATATGCAGCTGAGAAACATCGTGGACAAACTCGTAAGGATGCGACCAGTACACCCTATATTAACCATCCCATCGCACTGGCACATTTACTTGCAGATGTGGGAGGTATTACGGATGCTAATACAATTGCAGCGGCATTGTTACATGATACGGTCGAAGATACCGATGCCACCGTTGAAGATATAAAAGAACTTTTTGGCAAAGAAATCATGGCAATTGTGATAGAAGTGACGGACGATAAATCATTGTGCAGTCCTGAGCGAAAACGATTACAAATTGAGAACGCTGCGCATATCAGTCAGGAAGCAAAATTAGTTAAATTAGCAGATAAAATTTGTAATCTGCAAGATATGCTTGAACGGCCACCAGTTAAATGGAGTTTACAAAGGACGAGTGAGTATTTTGATTGGGCAAAGCAGGTGATTGATCAATTGAGAGGAACAAATAGAGTATTAGAGGAAATTTTTGATAAAATTTATCAACAAAGACCTTAAGATAATTCGTATAAGGAGTGGATTATGGCTTTAGTGCATAAAGTTGATTCCCGGGGTTTGGCAGATGTTTTGGTGTGCGAAGTTGCCTCACGTGGTTTGGCAGATCTTTTAGTTTGTAAAGTAGATAGCCGCGGACAGGCACGGAACGATGATGGGGTGTGGTGTTTTGTAGACTCCAGGGGTGAGGCATCATCTTTAATCTACTTTATGGATTCACGCGGTGGTGCTGATCT
>CAZCXC010000161.1:0-2625 GCA_964502505.1 uncultured Enterobacteriaceae bacterium | reverse complement strand
TCAAGGAGTCACCAGACCGTTATAAAAAATTCAGGGCGATGGCTGAAGAGCGAGGAGTGACATTTAAGGATGTCTATTGGACCGTGGGACAATACGACATGGTAGTGGTTCTTGAGGGGTCCGATGAAGCTGTTACTACCGCACTATTGAAGTTAGGCTCGCTTGGAAACGTACGATCACAAACGTTGCGTGGCTTTTCTGCTGAAGAGATGAAGGGCATGGTTAGCAATATGCCCTAACTAAAAACCCCTAGCCGAAGCCGGGAGACTATAACAAGTCACGTAAATTATCGGAGTGATATCTCTAACCGATTATAAATATAATGATTTAGCCAGTGTTTTTTGTATGTATAACAAAAAGGGGATTTTTTATTCCACTATGAGTGTCTGCAATCGGCCAAAAGCGGGCACTGGTATTTTTTATTTGAACCTCTCATTTGGTCTGTTAAACAAATATATTTTTAGTTTAATTTATTGTGATTCCAATTATAATGACCGAGCTAGTATCAGGATCTTTATTTCCATACTTTTCCCATAATTCTCTGGCAAGTTTTCGGCCTTCTTCAAGTTGTTCAGTACTTAGCAGGTTAGACTTTATATAATCACGAGGTATCTGCGCCTTTTTATTTCCACCCGCCGCTGCAAGTCCAAACCACGCATAAGCTTTAATATTGTCTTGTTCAACGGATTTACCTAGATAATACATAATACCAATATTGTTTTGGGCCAACGCATTCCCTTGCTCAACTGCCAGGCGAAACCATTTCAGTGCTTCATCATAATCCTGCTCTACACCCAACCCATTATGATACATTGCACCAATATTATTTTGTGCCAATGCATTCCCTTGCTCAACTGCCAGGCGAAACCATTTAAAGGCTTCATCGTAATCTTGCTCTATACCAAACCCATTTTGATACATCATACCAATACTGTTTTGGGCTTCGGCATTTCCTTGCTCTGCTGCGAGACGAAACAACGGCATGGCTTTTTTATAATCCTGCTCTACACCTAGCCCATTTAGATACATTCCACCAAGATTAAACTGGGCATCAACCTTTCCTTGCATACCTGCCAGGCGATACCACTTTACGGCTTCATAATAATCTTGCTCTACTCCATGACCATTCGTATACATTAAACCAAGTCGGCTCTGAGCAATTGCATTCCTATGCTCAGCTGCTAAGCGATACCATTTAAAGGCTTCATCGTAATCTTGCTCTATACCAAGACCATGAAAATATATCTCACCTAAATTGCTTTGTGCCATTGCATTCCCTTGCTCAACTGCTAAGCGATACCATTTAAAGGCTTCATCGTAATCTTGCTCTACACCAAACCCATTTTGATACATCATACCTATATTGTTTTGGGCTTCGGCATTTCCTGATTGAGCTAAAAGTAAAAATTCTTGATATGCTGTTTCATAATTACCAGCATCATAAGCGGCCTGACTTGATTCATAGTCTGCATATGAAACATTTGATAAAGAACAAAAGAGAAGTATTGTGAGGAATCTTTTCAAAACACATAATCCATTTGTATTTAGATAGACTAATTATAGGAAATAAGTACCAGATTACGAACGTCCGCTTTGGGTCGAAAGCGGACGCTTAGCAAACTAATTACGAAATTCACTTTTGAGTTTCCGCTTACGGCCAAAAGCGGACGTTCAGTTTATATCTGTTAGCGTATCTCCAGTAATAACAAAGTCACATCATCGTGTTCAAGTTTCTTTTCGGCGTGGTTGTTAAGCGCCTTGACCACTTCATCACGCAGGTCATCTATTTTTTTATCACCATAACTTTTTAAAGTTTCCAGTAATCGGCCCATACCAAACGGTTCGTTTTTTTGTGACGGCGTTTCAAGTAACCCATCAGTATATAACAACACACGATCACCGCTATCGAGTTTGATTGACTCCTGCGTATAGCGTGCATTTTCATCCACAGCGAGTGGAATATTGGTTATGTTTGATTCTTGCTTAGCAACGATTTCCATCTGCGTCCACTCACTATTACTACCACGATTTAGCAGCATGGGAGGATGACCGGCATAGACGTATGAAAATGATTTATCTTCGCGGTAATAGGTCGCGACTATCGCTGTTGTTAGTGCGGTGATGCCTTTTTTTATTGCATCCTTGTTCAGTTCAATGAGCACATTACTACCATCGTGATCATCAACGTGCCGTCCAAGTGAATCATAGAGTGACTGACTCATGCTACTCACAATTTCACCATGACCGACCACGTCTGCGATGGCCACGCGGGTGATATAGGTACTATTACACAAGGTGAGATAGTAAATATCACCACCTTTATCACCCTGACCAGATGAGGAGAACAGCGTGGCAGTCAGACCGGGGCTGGCAATCGTGGCATCTCCTTCCTCAATACCACCCCAAATCTCTGCACATTCAAGTTTATGCATATCGGAATCACTGTGTGGTTATTAAATCAATTACCTGTTGGATATAGATCAATAGCTAATAGTTCGCAAATAAAGGAGACAAATATATTTTAGATATAGAAAAGAAATTCATCTTTTTTTTATTAACTTTTATTTGTGATGACACAATCTTTTATCTTTTAAATAGTGTCTGATTTCGGCCAAAAGCGGACAT
>CAZCXC010000160.1:0-2210 GCA_964502505.1 uncultured Enterobacteriaceae bacterium | reverse complement strand
CGCGATGATCTTTAGGCCACACGCGCCTACCTCTTGTTAGCACAATAAGCGGTATCTCAGGCAATGCACCAGCAATCTTTACTTCCAAGGCACTTTGTCGAAAATGTAAATATTCACTAGCCATTGCCTGACGCATCGCTGGCCTGTGCAAAAGAATATTTACTATCCCTTTAAGTTCATTCGGTAGCTTTGGATGCAGCTTCGGCCGGGAAAATCGGGTAATAACATACTTTCCCTTAATACTGGGTGCGAGCTTCACCTTAATTGGTGGTGCCAAAAAGCGTTGAATCTGGTCAGCATGTGAAGAATCAACCAATACCAGTCCAGCAGTGACATTTGGATAACGACTGGCAAATAGCTGCATGTTGTACCCACCAAAAGAATGGCCGACTAATACATAGGGGCTAGTTATTTTTGCGGCATTGAGCAATAAATACAGCTCATCAGCAATACGCGAACTGGTTCGTGGTTGCGGACCAGGGTAGCTCCAGCCATAGCCGGCACGATCATATATACACGTCCGCACATACTGGGCCAATGCACTCTGTACGCCATACCATTCGAGTGAGATACCGCCCAGCCCAGCATCCAAAATAACAGCAGGGTGGCCAGTTCCTCGGCAATAAATATGCATGAGGTGTGTGCCAATATCGACTAATTGGCCCGGCCTTTTCAGCTTGGGAGAAGTGATTCCTTCAGCAAATAGAGGTTGTTGGGGCGCTAAAAGCAGGACGAGCGCTACGGTCAACGCCGTACGGGCACGGCGTAGCAACAATCGCAACAATGGCTGTAACGTTATTCGTTCCATAGCTCTCGAAATGTGATTTTGTTTTCATTTTATTCACGTAATTTCCACCAACGGCGAGTAAGATACTGAAATTTATAAAAAGTTCAACTATTTTTACTTTAACGATTAGACTTACCAGGCAAAAAAAACTAATGCTTCTGGTTCGATGAGATACTTTCAGGGTTCGCAATATGCCATTCAGCCCTGGCGATACCCTGAGATAAAAGATTGTGCAGCATATACTGAAGTTGCTTATTGAGATTAAATGTTACCCCCTGGCCCTTTTCAGGCAGTATTTCAAGATGCAGATTTCCCTGTTGCGTATTGCCTGTTTTAATAACAAATGCCAAAAAACCACCTTCCCCCACTGGAAAACTTTTACTTTTTTCTTCTTCAAATTTTTTCTCAAACGCTCCGGATTTAAACATTTGCTTTGTTTGATCTTCAGATCCAATCGAGGGTGCACCACCATGTTGTTCCATCGCTTTATTCAAAATGTTAAACAGTAGACCGGTAAAGCGCCGTGTTAACCAAATGCGATATTCATCTCCTTTAATTGTTGTAACTCGCAGCAACAGCCGATCCTCTTTGCCAGAATAAGTCACGTTAATTTGGTGCAATTTATCTGTCATGATATTGAATATTTTAATTTATGATTACTTATATTGTACCTTTAGTGATATGTTTACATTGTAAATAATAACAGGCTCCTTCTATTCTTACACGAACTCAGACTAATCATGGCATCAGAACATTTTTTCTCAGAATTACCGATCGTAAATGATTTTACATCAATAACGGATCTTTCTAATTTTTCTGAATTACCTGATGACTGGTATGTTGTTGTTGCAGATATTCAAAACTCCACAAACGCAATTAAAAAAGGTCTTTATAAAGCAGTCAATATTCTAGGCGTTTCAGTTATCACTTCAATTCTTAATAGTGCCAAACCTATAAATCTACCTTATGTTTTTGGTGGTGATGGTGCAACATTGTGTATACCAAAAAGTTTATTGTTAAAGGCTCAACACGCATTATTAGCAACAAAGTTATTATCGAAAAAAGAGTATGGACTACACCTGCGTGTCGGTTATGTGCCCATAGACATTATCCATAAAGCTGGGCACAAAATCTTGGTTGCACGGCATCAAGTATCAGAACACTATATCCAGGCAGCATTTGCAGGTGGTGGTGTTGAATATGCAGAAACTCTAATTAAAGACGAGGAATTGGGTAAAGCTTTTAGATTAGATGAAACAATTGGAACTAATGATGCCGATTATTCGGGTTTAGAGTGTCGTTGGGAAAATATCCCAAGCCGACACGGTGAAATAATCAGCTTAATTATTCAAGTAATCGAACCATCAATAGAGAAAAAATCAAAAATATTTCATGAAGTGATATTAAAAATAGATGAAATATA
>CAZCXC010000159.1:0-3290 GCA_964502505.1 uncultured Enterobacteriaceae bacterium | reverse complement strand
AGGCGACTTGGATACCAATTATTCCAAGGGCGCTGCAACACTACCTGCGCCCATACTCTTTTTAATTCATAGCACTGTTCCGGAGAATCGTGCCCAATTTCAATTCTAATATTTTCCCCTGTGACACTAATAACTTCCTTTACGCCGCCACGCCATGCGCTGATATATAATACAACGCCTAACGCCACCACCTCTAACCCGGCGAATGGCAAGACCAGTGTCAACCCTTTGGAAAAGAACCCCAGCGCAACGCCTATCGTGAAACTAGCTATTATACTGTAGATCCAAACAAGCTGATGCCACGGCATCGCTTTGTTTGGCATCACCACAAAGCCCCTTTTTGTCTCCCCGGATTCACCCAAGCAAAAGATCATCCTGATCCTCTTATAATTAGTTTTATTCTATTATTATTCATTGATGATATTGGCTAGCTATCATGGAGTATAGTTAACGAAACAGGATCAATTAAGTTGATTATGAACAGGAGATGGATTTAATGAATGTTTCATTAGTAATTATATTTTTTTACCTATATTCACAGGTATGGCGATTTTTGTTGATCGGGTCGCGAACAACAGCTTATACTTATTTACATAAGTAAGCGGGATTTACATTTTGTAACTTCCCCCCCTATTACGATGGAGATGCGCCATGAATAGACGACTTTACTTTGTTTTACCTGATGTGGATATATCTTTAGAAGTTGAAAAGGATCTTTTACTAGCGAAAGTTAATGATGATCTTATGCACTTCATGGGTAAACGTGGTACTAATATGAAAGATCTTCCAGAAGCAACTGCACTACAAAAATCCGATGTGGTGCATGGCATTAAAGTTGGGATGTTTTCCGGAGCATTAGGCGGTGCAGCTCTTGGAACAATCATTTATATGCTACGTGATTTTATCGGTATGCAAATAGTGCCCGGTATCATCTTGCTCTTTTTTTTATTTGGCAGTGTGTTAGGTGTCTGGATTGGGGGTTTGCTAATTGGTAGTAGTGCACCCAATGTCACTTTACATGAATTTGAACATACCATAGATGAAGGACACATTTTATTAATGATTGATGTTCCTGTAGAGAGAGTTGACGAGATCAGGGAGATAGTAAAATCGCATCATCCTGAAGCAGAAGATCATGGTGAGGAAGCGATATTTCATGCTTTTCCATAATCAAATTAGCGACAGATTGATTCTATCAAGCATTTTGTCCGGCTCAATATCTTTCATATAAGCTAGATCTGCAATCTGCGGGCAGGCCAGTTTTTCATTTAAAGTATCGATTGTTTCCTGTTTAAATAAGTAGTCTTTATCTAATTGATTACTTACCCAGCCACACAAGTTTTCACCATCGGCACGGATAGCTTCTGCCGTTAGTATTGCATGGTTTATACACCCCAGCTTGATACCAACTACCATAATTACTGGCAGATCCAACACGCGCACTAAATCAACCATGCTCGTTTTGTCAGAAATTGGTACTCGCCAGCCACCGATCCCTTCAACGACGACGACATCGGATTGTGATTGTAACGTACTGTAGGCTGAGTAGATTTGATCCAAATCAATTTTTATTTCTGCTTTTTCAGCCGCAATATGCGGTGCAATAGGTGGCGCAAAAGCATATGGATTTACGATGGCATAGTCTTGTAAGTGACTGGCTTGCTGCATAATTTGCAGGGCATCATCACTGCGCAAGCCTTCTCCCAAATCTTTACACCCACTTGCCACAGGCTTCATGCCCATAACGCTTTTGCCCTGCGCCTGTAGCTTAGCCATTAACGCGAGGGTAAACCACGTTTTACCAATTTCAGTGTCTGTTCCAGTAATGAAGTAGCCTTGCGAGTTCATAAATTAAAGCTAAATATCGCTGCCTGATTTTTTTATCGCGCTTACTGGGATATAAGAAACACCATTTTCAACACGATTTGTTACTGTTGAGGGTTTCCATGCATGACCATAGATGATCTCAAAGCTTGCGGGCAATTTTTCAGTCTCTCGAAATTTTTCATAGTGGTGCATCATTTTTTTAAAACTGACTTTCCCGGTGAGCCCTTTATGCCTGTCTTTATTAACGTTATGTGCACCAAGCGCTTTAAGCTCTCGCATCAGATCCATGCTATCTGTATATGTCATTGTTATGCTTTCCACATCCATAACAACACTTTCCAAACCGGCTCTAACCAGGGCATCACCAATGTCATGCATATCAAAGAACGTATTAATGTGAATGTTGTCATCAACAACAGCCCAGCATTCTCGTAACTCTTTAAGTGTGTCTGGGCCTAAGGTCGCAAAGATGAATAACCCGTTGGTATTTAATACGCGGACCGATTCAGAAAAACATCTATCCAGATCATTGCACCATTGAAACGTCAGACTGGAATGTACAAGATCAAAAAATGAGCTGGTAACAGGCAGACTTTCCGCATCACCGCAAACAAAGTTTTGTCGAGAAAAAAATCGTGACGTTTTGCTACGAGATATGATCGACATCCGTTGAGAAAGGTCTAACTGGAAAACTCTTGAGCGTTTAAACTTTTTCGCCAATGAACGAGCGCTTTGTCCCGTGCCTGCACCAATGTCTAAAATATTTTCCGGCGTAAGTTTGATTAGATCCAGTCGCTCAATCAGTCTTTCTGATACCGCCCGCTGTAAAACCGACACCTGATCATAGCCTTTAGCTGCGGCACCAAAACTTTTTGCTACTTTAGACTTGTCAACGCCACTCATTATAATTTTTCAACAAATAATTTGATTGCGTTAGCTGTCTCTCTTGGTTGAGAGACGAAAGGGGCATGGCCGGCTTCTTCAATAACCATCAATTCCATATTGGGGCAAATTGAAAGAGTGGCCTGTCCCGTTGAAAAATCCACCAACTGATCATTCGTGCCCAGGATCATTCCGATAGAGCAATTAAGTTGTTTTAGATTTTTTCTTAAGTCCTGTTTTCGCAATATTTCAAGACCATCGTTTAACACGCCTGCATTCAGAGAATTTTTGGTTGCATGATCTTGTAGCATTAGAATTATTTCTCGAGGCGATGGATCACCCATAGCAACTTCAGTGATGAATGTTTGCAAAACTTTATTTTTATCATGTTTCAAATCTATGGCTATCTGTTGCAATTTATTTTCATCAACCCCACATGGCCAGTCAGTCTTCTTTACGAAACAGGGCGTACTGGCTAACAAAATTAATGCGCTTATTTTGCTTCGCTTTGTTTCCGCCAGTTTAATTGCGATCATCCCGCCTAAAGACCAACCAATAAGGATTGCGTCATTAGAAATTTG
>CAZCXC010000158.1:0-14039 GCA_964502505.1 uncultured Enterobacteriaceae bacterium | reverse complement strand
ATGCTCCGATTGGCCATGATTGCGTAAGTCGACTGATATAACTTTATAATTTTCAGCCAATTGTTTAGCTATTGATCGCCAGTTTCTCATTGAACCAAACAGTCCATGCAAAATAATGACAGCTTGGCCTTCTCCCTGAATGTTATAGTGGAGTTTGGCAGGCATTAATAAAATAATTATTTCTTCTTGGGGATATATAAATCTGTAATTGTTCCTTCAAAAACTTCTGCTGCCATGCCAACTGTTTCAGAGAGCGTTGGATGGGGATGAATCATCAGACCGATATCTTCTGCGTCTGCACCCATTTCTATTGCCAGGGTACATTCGGCAATCAAATCTCCAGCATTAAGTCCAATAATTGCTGCTCCAATAATACGGTTTGTTTCTTTTTCAAATATGATCTTTGTGATCCCTTCATCTCTACCCAATGACAAGGAACGACCACTAGCAGCCCAGGGAAATGTGCCTTTGCCATAATCAATCCCTTTTTCTTTAGCTTCAGATTCTGTTACACCTACCCATGCAATCTCAGGGTCAGTATAGGCGACTGAAGGTATCTTGCGATTAAGAAAGGCTGATTTCAATCCAGCAATGACTTCAGCAGCGACCTTACCTTCATGCGTAGCTTTATGTGCCAGCATGGGTTGCCCGACAATGTCTCCAATAGCAAAAATATGAGGCACATTGGTGCGCTGTTGATCATCAACGGGGATAAAACCACGATCATCAATATTAATTCCAGCTTTATCTGCACCGATATTATTTCCATTTGATCGACGACCAACAGCTACGAGTACGGCATTGAAATGATCTTTTGTGGGCGCATCTTTCCCATCAAATGTAACTGTTAAATATTTTTTATCTGCCTTGATTTCCTTTACCGAAGTTTTCATATAAATATTTTCATAACGTGAACTGATTCTTTTTTGTAATGGCCGAACAATATCTTTGTCACACTCGGTTATAAGACTATCCAACATTTCCACGACTGTAGTCTTGGAACCCAATGCATCATAGACAGTCGCCATTTCCAAACCAATAATGCCTCCACCAATTACCAGTAAGCGTTTCGGAATCTCATCAAGCAGAAGCGCGCTGGTTGAATCCATGATGCGAGCATCATCGGGTAATCCTGGGATCATTGCAGGCTGTGAACCGGCTGCAATAATGGCATGATCAAAAGACACGGTTGTTTTTTTCCCCTCAGTTTTGACTTCAATAGTGTTCGTTGAAGTAAACGTGCCATGTCCATACAGCACTTCAACCTTGCGTTGTTTTGCCATCTGCTTCAGTCCAACAGTAAGTTTGTTTACGATACTCTCTGTCCATGCGCGTATAGGTTTTTTATCAGCATTGGATTGACCAAGATAAATTCCGGCTTCTTTGAGCTCTTCTATTTCAGTAATGACTTTAGCAATGTGTAATAGTGCCTTTGATGGTATGCAGCCGACATTTAAACAAACTCCACCTAGCGTTGAATAGCGTTCTATCAAGATCGTTTTTTTACCCAAATCTGCAGAACGGAAAGCAGCAGTATAACCACCCGGACCGGCACCCAACACAACAACTTCAGCATGGATATCACCACGTGTTGTCATGGCGGCTTGTATTATATTTGTTTCCTGTGAATCGGATGGATCAATTTTCTCAGCGTGAGATGTATCAGTCGCACTATTTTCTTCATCAACTAATTGCACACTAACAATGGGTGTCCCTTCAACGACTTTATCTCCTACCGTTACTAAAATATTTTCTACTTTCCCATTTAATGGAGAGGGGATATCCATAGTAGCTTTATCGCTTTCAAGCGTGATTAATGAATCTTCCTTATTAATTAAATCACCTGTTGAAACAAGTATTTCAATAATCTCTACATCAGCGAAATCGCCTATATCAGGGACGAGGACTTCTTTTGTTTCTGGCATAGCTTATAAAAGGATATGACGAATATCAGATAGGACAGTACTTAAATACTGTGAAAATTGTGCTCCGGCAACACCATCAATTACACGGTGATCATATGAAATTGCAAATGGCATAATAAGTCTTGGTGTAAATTCGCCATTTTCATAAACAGGCTTCATTGCAGCACGTGAAACACCAAGAATTGCTACTTCTGGTGTATTTATGATTGGAGCGAAATGTAGGCCACCGATTCCACCCAGACTTGATATAGTAAAGCAACCACCTTGTAGATCTTTTGGTGAAATTTTTCCCGCACGCGCTTTATTGCTTAATTCGCTAATCTCCAAGGCAATTTCAAACAAGCCTTTTTTATCTGCATCCTTAACGACTGGAACCATCAAACCATTCTCAGTATTTACCGCAACACTAATATGAAAATATTTTTTTAGGATAATATTTTCACCATCCGGACTAAGCGAAGAATTAAAATCCGGATATTGCTGTAATACATCGACTACAGCCTTTACCAGAAAGGCCACCAGAGTTAGTTTTACACCTTGTTTTTTTGCAGTTTCAATCTTGGATTTTCTAAATTCTTCCAGCTCGGTTATGTCTGCCTCATCAAACTGGGTAACATGGGGAACAGTAATCCAACTACGGTGTAAACTTTGTCCACCCAATATTTTTATCCTGCTAAGTGATTTGGTTTTAATCTCGCCAAACTTTGAGAAATCAATGGGTGGGATTTCTGGTAAAGCAAAACCGCTGGAACCAGTCAGTTTATTTCCAGATAAGACACTCTTGGCAAAGGCTTTCACATCCTCCTTCAATATGCGACCTTTAGGACCGGTACCATAAACCAGGCCCAAATCAACACCGAGCTCACGGGCAAAGCGTCTAACTGATGGGCTTGCGTGTGCCTTTGAAGATAAACTAGCACCCACAATCTCTGACCCAGTAGGCGTGGCTGGTGCGGGTCGAGGTATTGGTGGCTCTATGTTTGCTGGTGTAGTCTGATGTAGTTCGGTTTTATCATCTTCCTTAATGAATTCTGGGATTTCTTTGTTCACTCCATCAGATTCTTCAAGGATAACGATAGGCGCACCTTCTGCCACTTTATCACCAACACTGACCAGTACTTTTTTTACTTTTCCTGCACTGGGTGAAGGAATGTCCATGGTAGCTTTGTCACTCTCCAATGTGAGCAAAGTATCCTCAGCATTGATTTGATCGCCAGGATTAACTGTAATTTCGATAATATCAACGCTGTCGAAATCACCAATATCAGGTAGTTTGATTTCTTTTTCAGCCACGTTAGTGATTAAACAGTTGTCGGGTTTGGTTTTTCAGGGTCAATATCATATTTCTTGATCGCCTCAGTCACTTTATCAGCTGAAATTTTTTCTTTATCTGCCAAGGCCTTTAATGCAGCAACGGCAATATAGTAGCGGTTAACTTCAAAGAACTTGCGTAATTGCTTACGTGTGTCACTACGACCATAGCCATCTGTGCCCAAAACGAGATAATGTCCTGGCACGAATTCCCTAATTTGATCAGCATATATTTTCATATAATCCGTTGCAGCAATGGTTGGTATGGTTTCATCCTTAAGTAACTGTGTCACATAACTGGATTTAGGTTTTTTATCGGGGTGCAATAGGCTCCAACGCTGAATATCCAAACCTTCACGGCGCAACTCATTAAAGCTCGTTACACTCCATATATCAGAAGCAATACCATAATCTTTTTCAAGTAGTTCAGCAGCAGCAATAACTTCTCTTAATATGGTGCCTGATCCAAGCAGGTTCACTTTTAGTTTTTTCTTACTACTCTTTTTGAGTGGATACATCCCTCGTAAGATTCCTTCTTCACATTTGTCAGGTTTTTTGGGATGTACATAGTTCTCGTTCATAACCGAAATGTAATAAAAAATATCTTCATCATCCTGATACATTCGCTTTAATCCGTCTTGAATAATAATGGCCAGTTCGTAGGCATAAGTCGGGTCGTAAGATACGCAATTTGGGATAGTGGATGCCAAGAGATGGCTATGGCCATCCTGATGTTGCAATCCTTCACCGGCGAGTGTTGTTCTTCCTGCTGTTCCTCCGAGCAAAAATCCTCGTGAACGCATATCACCTGATGCCCAGGCTAGATCACCAATACGTTGGAAACCGAACATAGAGTAATAGATGTAAAAAGGAATCATGTAAATGCCATGATGACGATGGGCTGTAGCTGCAGCTATCCACGAAGAATAAGCTCCGGCTTCATTGATCCCTTCTTCAAGGATTTGACCCTTAATATCTTCCCGGTAATACATGACTTGATCATGGTCAACCGGTTCATAAAGTTGACCCACAGCGGAGTAAATACCCAATTGTCGAAACATACCTTCCATGCCAAAGGTGCGTGCTTCGTCAGGAACAATTGGTACTATATGGTTGCCAATATATTTATCTTTTAATAATGAATTTAAAATACGTACAAATACCATGGTGGTTGAGATTTCGCGATCACCGGTACCGTCCAGTAATTTTTGATGGAGCTCGATTGATGGGATATTGAGTTTGGGTGCTTCTGTCTTTTTATTAAAGAAATAACCGCCCAGTTGTTTTCTTCTTTCCTTAAGATATTGAAGTTCTTCACTATCCTCCGGCGGTTTGTAAAAAGGCGCGTCAGCAATCTCTTCATCAGAGATAGGAATATTGAAACGATCACGAAAGGCTTTAAGTGCCTCTTCACCCCTCTTTTTTTGTTGATGAGTAATATTTTGTCCTTCTCCGGCCTCACCCATACCATAACCTTTTACTGTCTTAGCAAGGATTACAGTCGGTTGACCAGTATGATTTACAGCGGCAGCATAGGCTGCGTAAACTTTATGTGGATCATGACCGCCACGGTTCAAACGCCAGATATCTTCATCTGACATATTAGCGACCATGGCTTTTAGTTCAGGATATTTACCGAAGAAATAATCACGCACAAATTTTCCATCATTTGCTTTAAAAGCCTGGTATTCACCATCAACGCATTCTTCCATACGTTTCAAAAGTAGTCCTGATGTATCACGCGCAATTAGCGGATCCCAGTACGATCCCCATATAACTTTAATAACATTCCAGCCGGCACCACGAAAGGCACCTTCAAATTCCTGAATGACCTTACTGTTACCACGTACAGGTCCATCTAATCGTTGTAGGTTACAGTTAATGACGAATATCAGATTATCTAGGTTTTCTCGGGCTGCCAGGCCAATGGCCCCCATGGATTCAGATTCATCCATTTCACCATCACCCATGAACGCCCACACTTTTCTATTACTGGGTTTTAATAGACCCCGGTTTTCCAGGTAACGCATGAAACGTGCCTGGTATATGGCCATGAGCGGCCCCAGCCCCATGGATACTGTTGGAAATTGCCAGTAGTCTGGCATTAACCATGGATGCGGATATGAGGAAAGCCCGTTACCATCAACTTCCTGGCGGAAGTTATTCATTTGTTCTTCAGATATACGGTCAGTAAGAAATGCACGAGCATAAATCCCCGGCGCAGAATGTCCCTGAATAAACAATAGATCACCTCCATGCTCATCCGTCGGTGCATGGAAGAAATGGTTAAAACCAACATCATATAAAGTTGCCGAAGACCCAAAACTGGCGATGTGCCCACCGAGCTCGCTGCTTTTGCGGTTGGCCTTGACCACCATTGCCATGGCATTCCAACGCACCAATGAACGAATACGCCACTCCAATCCTGGATCGCCTGGGGCTCGTTCCTCACGGGAGGGCGGAATGGTATTCAAATAAGCCGTTGTTGCGGAATAAGGCAAGTAGGCGCCTGACTTACGTGCTTTTGCAATTAATTGTTCAAGCAAATAGTGGGCGCGATCAACTCCTTCCCGGTCGAGAACAGAATCGAGAGCTTCAACCCATTCCTGTGTTTCTTGTGGATCAATATCTTTTTTTTGTTCTGCCATGATCTAAATAACATTTACTTATGGGAGTTTCTATTCCGGACTCATCCTTTACTGAAATTACGTATAATTTAGAATTTTATCATTTAAAAGTATCGACAATCATTCTGTGTCTGGTTCAAAATTCAATTACAATGCCAGATAAGATAATAATTGCAATAATACTAATAATATATGGAAAAAGGCTCAAAAATGAATGTAAAACTACTACAAGACGCAAATATACCCACAAAACAACAAATAGATAAATTAGTACACTGGGTTATTGTTTTGCCATATCCTCTACCCGCAAAAATTATCAGGAAATTTCCTTATGGTGATAGTTTAAAAATGTGTCGCCAACGTGGCGGAAATAAAGAATCAGATATTCAGCCTTTAGTAATGGATTTACCAAATAAAATTGGGAGCCATATATCTTTTGCCTGTATTAAATCAACATTGAGTAATTTTGAATTACTTACGTTATCCCGTGAACTTATTAGCGAACACATTAACAAAAATACAAAAACTATAGGCGTTTTAGTTTTAGGTTTTAAAAGCAAAGACAGTGAAAAAATCGCAGAAGCTGTAATCGCTGCTACATTGGCCGCTACAGCTCAAATGCCGTCATTTAAAAGTAAAGAAAAACAAAAAAATGCATTAGAAAATATCCAATTGTTTGGAGTTAAAGTGGTGCATGGATTTAAACGTACTTTCGTAGAAGCAGAAGGCAATGCATTGGCAAGAAATCTTAGTATGTTACCGTCAAACAAATTAACTCCAACTGATTATGTAAAACATATCAGGAAGCTTGCCAAGGAACATAAGTGGAAGATGGAGTTTTTTGATGTAAAAGCACTTAAAATGAAAAAAGCCGGAGCATTCTTAGCTGTTTCACAAGGTAGTCCAGCAGAGGATGCAGGCATTGTCCGACTTTATTATTCACCTTCAAAAAAAACTTCTACAGGTAAGTTAATCCTTGTGGGTAAAGGTATTTGTTATGATACAGGAGGTACTAATTTGAAATCTGCAAATCATATGTTCGGTATGCATGAAGATATGCAGGGCAGTGCAGTTGCGCTTGGAACCTTTCTTGCGTTAACTAAACTTAAGGTAAATTTTACAATAGAATGTTGGATGGCACTTGCGATGAACCATATTGGTCCCAAAGCATACAAACCTAATGATGTTGTTACGGCTTCCGATGGAACAACGATTGAAGTAGTACATACAGACGCTGAGGGACGAATGGTGTTAGCTGATACATTGGCACTTGCATCGAAGCAAAAACCTAAGCTTATTATTGATTATGCAACCTTAACCGGTGCATGTATGTATTCTATAGGTACAGCCTATAGTGGTGTCTTCACCAATAAAGAAGAGTGGCACAAAAAAATAATACAAGCGGGTAAAGAGAGCGGCGAACGTGTTTGGCCTTTCCCACTGGATGAAGACTTTGACAAGATGATAGAAAGCAAGATTGCCGATGTGAAACAATGTTCACAAGAGAGTGGTGTAGATCATATTTTGGCATCACGATTTTTGCAACGGTTTGTGAAAAATGATATCCCCTGGATTCATATTGATCTTTCCAGTAGTAATCATAAGGGCGGATTAGCACATATCCCTACTGATACAACGGGATTCGGTGTGAGGTATAGCTTGAACTTGATACTTGAGCAAAAATTAATGTGATTTAGTTAGATGATAAAACTTATTTGGTGACGGGTTGTGATTTTATAATACGAGACTTACTCGGTTCTAATTTAGGTAATTCGTGCCCATATAATATTTCTTTTACGACCTCAAAACTTCTGCCCTTATGTTTCACTACCTGCAGACCAATTGTGAAGGTAAAAATAGGATTTGTTTCTTCCGATATCGCTGCATATCTTAATTTACAAATTGAATTTATTTTTTTTATTCCATCCTTATAAGGAAATACTGCTATAACCTCGACGTCAGGTAAGTTTTTATCTTCAAAAAAACCTATTTTTCTTGCAGTAAGTTATGAATGCAGATAAACGACTACATCTTATTTGAAATCCCATCGCGGATATATCGCTAATGTGGGCTTTTATTCTGGCGCCATCTGTTTTTTTGACTGATATTGGATAATTATTTATTTTACGTCTTGGCTGTAATCGCCTATCAGTAGTAAAACTTCCGGTTGGTGCGGATTTTGCTAATTTAACCATTGAAAGAAAGGTATGTTAATAAAACAATTTTTTATAAATATCAATACGGGACTAAATCATACCGAATATTACTATAGCATCCTAGTTATAATTAATTTTTAATCGTATATGAACTTTCATGGAAATATCCTGTCCTAAAGCTTAATGAATAGTTATACTTGAATTATGCGTAATCTAGTAAAAATATTCTGTATTATCGTACTGTATTCTTTTACCTTTTCCGCTACTGCTGGCAGCATGTTGTGTTGGTGTGATATGTCACAGAAAAATGATTCACAGCAGACTCCAACAGATTCAATGGATAAGGGTTGTAATCATCATAATCAATCAGAAGAAACTTCCAATGATTGTTGCAAAAATATGAATGCATGCAATGGTTCAACATTGTTCGTCTCAAGCTCACCGATAGTTACTTTACAAACGATTCAACAGGCAGTTCAATTTCCAACAAACGAACATATCGTTCACAATACCGACTCTCCCCCGAATCCCCCTCCAAAATTGATTAATTAAAACCTGTATTAGGCGCAGTAATGCAAGGTGCCTGCGCATCGATGCAACTGTTACGACATAATTTTCATTTTGTGAGGTTGTTATGTATCAAAAAACAATTTTTTCAATAATTATACTGTTTTTTATCTCAGTATTAACACCGGCCTTTGCTGAACATGATGGGTTCGAAGGACATGATCATGACTCTAAACCCAAAGCTGATAGGACTGTGAGTACATCTGATGTAACAGTTTTACCGGGAGAAGCCGTCATCATTGTGCATGGGATTGTGTGTTCCTTCTGTTCACAGGGTGTCACACGTAATCTATCGAAACTTTCTTTTATCGATAAATCTAAATACACCAAAGGTGTGAAAGTAGAAATCGAAGACCAGAAGGTCATCATTGCCATCAAACCAGGTAGCAATCTTGATCTGGCACAAGTCTTTAAGTCCATTCTTAAAGGGGGCTATGAACCAGTTGAGGCTTATGTGAGTGATCGTAATGGCAAGGTAACTTTGCTTAAGGCTGATGATATTTGAAATGAAAAGATTACTTTTTTTATTTTCAATAGGTTTGTATTCATTTTCAGTGTCAGCGCACCAACCGGTAATGGATATGGCACCTCGCTGGGATGAAGGTTACGGTTTCCAGGTTCGTCATGCGCTTTATGGTTCTGATACCTTGATGGATGGTGAAGATGAAATTACCAATCCACTTGGGCTAAAGCGTTACGTGAATACATCCTGGCTGGAAGGTGTCTATACCTTCGATCGATCGATACGTGCCACATTCAAATTACCCTACATCGATCAAAGACGTACCAAGAATATTGCTGGTGTCGGTGTGCGGCAATCCAATAGTGGCCTGGGTGATCTGATTCTGGGGTTACCGTTAAAATACTATCGAAATAGAAAAGCCTTTACTGAAAATTTTAGTTTCACACCTTCTATTCGTTTGCCAACTGGAAGTTCATCGGGTGATTTTGCGCTCAGTGATGGCAGTGTGGATTACAATTTGAGCTTTTCCTACAATAGTGAAACTCCCAAGTATTACACTTTGATTGATTTTTTTTACTGGTTTAATACAGAGGGAGATAACGGAATGCATGAAGGCGATGAATTAGCACTGGATATTAACCTCGGTTATCACCCTTACCACAGCAATGAAACTGATTCCGGTGTATTTGTGATGTGGGATGTGAGTGCCCGTTATAATGGTGATCCAAGTCGTGAAACAACCACTACGGCTACGGGTGGCAAACGTGTTCAAATGGGGCCTGTGCTGGTTTTATATAAAGACAATATTATGTTTCGGGCTGAATATAAACACCTGTTTTATGAAAAGACTAGCGGGATCAGCAATTCGCGAGGTTCGGAATTTTTAGTTGGTATCGGTATAACCTTTTAGTTAATACAATAATGGACAAGCAAACACTCACACAAAAAAAGTGGGGTTGGATTATTTTATTTGCCTCGACAGGTACTCTCCTCTGTTGTGCCTTGCCAATATTGCTAGTGAGTTTGGGCATGGGTGCTGTAGTTGCAGCAATGGCATCTAATATGCCATTCCTGATCACACTGAGTTTACACAAGGCGTGGGTATTTACTGGTTCTGGTTTACTATTGTTACTCGGAGGTTGGTTTCTCTTTCGTCCAGGACGTGCTTGCCCGATTGATCCTGAACTTGCCGAATTGTGTGCCAAAGCATATGCATGGAATTTTAGGCTTTATTGGATATCGGTTTTTATCTGGTGTACAGGATTATTTTTTGCATACATTGCAGAGTACATTTTCTATTAAAAATAAGGTGCGTTCCATGAATGCCAGCAGTGATGATCCAATTTAACAATGTATCCTATATTAGCTTATAGTTTTTTCAGACATTGTTTAGTAGAGTACATCTAAAATAAAGTTAAAATACAAATTTATATAACGATGTTTACAAACCATGGCTGATTATTAATGTTTAAAATTCTACGTATCTTACTTTTACTATATGTTTTACTGATGGTAGCTGGAACAGCGTGGTTGACCAAGGAGCGTACGACGGATTGGGATCGATATCTGACTGTAGCTATTTATCCTATTAATGGCGATGGCAGTGAAACCACCCAAGAATATATTGAATCGCTTGATTTTGAGACATTCGAGCCAATTGAAGATTTCTTTATCCGTGAAGCAAAGCAATATCAATTAACATTAAAGAAACCAATAGACATTGACCTTGCACCAGAAATCAATGAACAACCCCCGAAACCACCCTATGGGGAATCTACCCTTTCTGTGATGTATTGGAGCTTAAAATTACGTTACTGGTCTTGGAGTCATGATAATTATAAATATCCGAAAGAGATACAAGTATTTGTTATATATTTTGATCCTGATAAACAAAAAAGTGTAGCGCATTCATTAGGGTTACAAAAAGGATTGATTGGAGTGGTCAATGCTTTTGCCGATAAAAAGATGGCTAAGGAAAATAATATAATCATTTCGCATGAAATACTGCACACTGTTGGCGCATCAGATAAATATAACCCTCGCACAAACCAGCCACTATATCCTATCGGATACGCCGAGCCCGATCGTGATCCAGTTCTTCCACAAAAAAAAGCAGAAATTATGGCAGGTCGCATACCACTAGAAGAAGACAAGGCAGAAATTCCTACAGGGCTTAAGCAAACTTTAATTGGAAAAGCAACAGCGACCGAAATAAGGTGGCTTACATATAACGAAAATTAATGAAAGTATGAAAAATAAGCTCAGGATTATTATATTCTTTCAAATAGGTTTCTTGTTTACAACTATGGTAAATGCAAATGAAGCTAATATTTTAGACGTAGATGTTAAAAACGAAGGCAATGATCGGTATACATTTCATGTTACCGTTCAACATGAAGACAAAGGGTTGGATCATTATGCAGATCGGTGAGAGATTTTAACACCTGAAGGTGAGATAGTGGCAATTCGCATTTTACGTCATCCACACATCAAGGAACAGCCATTCACACGTGGCTTACCTTTTGTACCTGTATCCAAGGATATTAACGAAGTCACTATTCGTGCGCACTGTTCTATAGATGGATTTGAAGGAATAGAAAATATAGTGACACTACCAGAGTAAATACATTACTGATCATACAACCATTTCAATATTTCGTCCTGTACCAGAGTTCCTATTGTATTTTGTATACCCGGGTAATTTTGTAAAGCTACAACAAAGTAATCATTACCATTTTTACTACGCACATAGCCAGCCATTGAACGTACATCATTGATAAGTCCTGTTTTTATACGAACGTATCCGGGAGGTATTTTACCGTTCAGTCTTTTCTTTACAGTACCATCGACTCCTACTAATGGTAATGATGCAAAAAATTCTGGTTGATAAGGACTTTTGCTTGCATGTTCCAATAGCATGCCAAGTGTACGTGCTGAAATACGAGTATTACGTGATAGACCAGAACCATTATCCAGAACAAGCTCTGGCGCAGGAATGCCAATATTATCGAGCCAGTCTTTTATGGCTCTCCTCCCTGCTGCTTTGGTACCAATTGTATCCAGCTTTTCTTTGCCTATGGTCAGTAATAATTGCCTCGCCATGACATTGTTACTGAATTTATTGATATAAGTAATAATTTCGCTTAATGGCTTTGACGGTACGATATAGATCGGTTTGGTTCCGTTGATAGATGTTTTACCAAAAGTACCAGTTATTGTGCCACCCATGCTTTCCCACAGTGATTTAAATACACCAAACAGGTATTGATCATTCGGTAGTATTGCACGTAATAATTCCTGCTCACCACAGGATCGAGGGTAATTACCTTTAAATTCAACTATAGTTTGAGAGCCTTGAGTAAATATAATCATTTTGATTAAACGATGTTGCCCCCTACATTTTCCTTTTGTTAATTTGACCTTATTTATAATTTGCAGGTTATCAGCATGAGGGTCTGCATAAATATGTACTTTATTAGTTTGTGGAATAAAATAGAATTGATGCGCTCTGAAATTAACTAATGCTGCATCCGGAAATGCGTTATAAACTCTGTAGGGTTTATTATCAAAATCACCAGTTGAGCCCGTCTCATCCGCATATAAACCATCATCAATTAATAAATCACCTTTAATGTGCTTCAAACCTCTTGCCTGTAATGTATGGAGGATATGCCAGAATGTCTCCTTTACAAGAAATGGGTCACCACCACCTTCTATAATTAAATTACCATTGAGGATCCCATCTTTTAATTTTCCATCAATATGGAAATGTGTTTCCCAGGTGTAGCTTGGGCCAAGCAATTCCAATCCGGCAAATGTTGTTAAGACTTTTATGACAGAAGCAGGATTACGTGGCACATCAACATTTAGTTCAGCTAATGATTGGGTTGCATCATGTTCTTTTATATAAATACTGAGTGAGTCGAGAGGCACCTTATATTTTTTCAAAATCTTTTCTACCGATTCTGGTAGATGAGTAGGATTATGATCTGCATACACAGGCATAGCGATGACTATTAACAGTACTGTTAATATCTTGATGAATACAATATTGTTTTTTATCAATATAATTCCAATTTGTTAAAACGTTATGTTTCTATTTATTCAAATATAATTAACAATGTTTACTAAGTAGCTAATTCTTCATATTTGTCATTAGTTTGGCAAGCCTTTTAGAAAATATAAGCCTGCATGTTGGACTTGCTTCCTTATTATTCATGTCAATTTCTTTGCGTTCATACTGACATTTGGGACAAGTATCGTACATATACAATTATCGCGGTTTATCCTTACCACAATTCCAGCAGGAATCAAATTGGCCTTCTATCGTTTCTCCGCAGGTGCAATCCCAGCTTGACTGGACGACATGGTCAGGAGCAGTAATAGCAGAAGTGATTATTTTCATAGCATGACTAAATGTTTCATCTTGGGTTATCCATATTTCAGGCCAGCATTCATTCAATGGTAGATCACCACGCCCACCCGTCAGGTATTGATTTTTTATGAAGCATTCAATGCCATCTGCATCTAATAGACTTTTTAGATAACCAGCCATCACAAGATCGTCAGAACAATAAATTTTTTTCATTGTTCACAATATTTTTAAAGTTATTTAACGATGAGCCAAATTACAAGGAATAGACTGATTGATACAGAGGTAACAGCAAGTAAAGAGATAATATTTAATTGAGAAATTGCTTTTTTTAATGATACTGCCAGTGATTTATTTTGTTTAGCAAGTTCTTCAATTAATTTTATTTGTTCAATATTGGATTGATCATTAGCATCAAGTCTTGAATTAATTTTGTCAACTTCTTTATCCAATTCATCCAGTGTAGCTGGTATATCACCATCTGAGTTATTATCATCTTCCCTGTCTTTAATTATTTTAATAAGCTTCGTTGCTCCCTGAATGATCAAGGGGGCAGTATTTAAAATAGTATTTAAAGTTCCAAATCCCATGCTGCGTTTTTTAGCCACGTATTTCCGC
>CAZCXC010000157.1:0-9393 GCA_964502505.1 uncultured Enterobacteriaceae bacterium | reverse complement strand
AAAAAAGACTGCTGTCTCAAGAAAGAAGGCAACCTCAAAAAAGACTGCTGTCTCAAGAAAGAAGGCACCCTCAAAAAAGACTACTGTCTCAAGAAAGAAGGCACCCTCAAAAAAGACTACTGTCTCAAAAAAGAAGGCTGCAAAGAAAAAAACCACTACGAAAGGTGCTCAAAACAAGATAATGGGAAAAGTAACTAAAATTAAAAATAAAAAAACTGAGACAAAGAAGTTCACCCCGTATAAAGCAAAACGCGGTGAAGAATATATGGGGTCTGCACAGTCCACACATTTCAGAACATTATTATTAAGTTGGAAAAAAGAATTAATGGAAGAAGTCGATCGCACAGTCCATCATATGCAGGATGATGCCGCAAACTTTCCTGATCCCAACGATCGTGCTACGCAGGAAGAAGAATTTTCACTTGAATTGCGCACGCGTGATCGTGAGCGTAAGTTAATTATAAAAATTAATGAGGCACTAATAACTGTAGACAGTAATGATTACGGGTATTGCGAAATATGTGGTGTCCAGATTGGTATACGCCGCCTTGAAGCGAGACCTACAGCTACGCTATGTATTGACTGTAAAACGTTGGATGAAATAAAAGAAAAACACCTCGGCTAAAATTGACGGTGCATCGTATCACATGAAGCGTGAAACAAAAAAATACATGCAACGTACTAAACACAAATAGCGAGACACTGGATACCAATACTTATCGTGGTCGTTTTGCACCAGCACCAAGCGGCCCACTACACTTTGGTTCAATCATTGCTGCTCTTGGCAGTTTTTTACAAGCAAGAAGTCAAAACGGCCTATGGCTCATCCGTATTGAAGACAGTGATTCATTTCGAACACAATCCGGTGCAAAAGAAAATATTCTCAAAACACTAGAAGCATTGGAATTACATTGGGATGAAAATATCATCGTTCAGAGTGAACGTGAATCATTATACCAGCAGGCGCTGAATCATCTTGGTAATCTGGATTTGCTTTATCCTTGCATCTGTAGCAGGAAAGAGACTAAAGGCAAACCCTATAATGGACAATGTCGACATGGCATACCGAAAAATAAACAGATCAGATCAACCCGTTTAAAAACGCGTAATGAAAATATAATTTTTAATGACTTAATACAGGGTGATTTTTCGCAAGCACTAGAAACGGATATAGGTGATTTTATTGTTAATCGTGTTGATGGCATAACTGCTTATCATCTTGCAGTTGTTGTAGATGATGACTGCCAGCATGTTTCAGAAGTTGTTCGTGGTGCAGACCTCCTGGATTCAACTCCAAGACAAATCTATTTGCAACAATTACTCGGTTATAAAACCCCGACTTATTGCCACCTGCCTGTTGCTACTAATTCGAAAGGACAAAAAATAAGCAAACAAAACCATGCGCCTGCAACTGATATTAACCAGCCTGTGCTTGTTTTGTATAAGGCCTTACAATTTTTAGGACAAGAACCGAACTTTGATTTATTGAACGGCAAAGTTGGGGATATTATTTCATGGGGAATACAAAATTGGGACATAAATAAAATCCCAAAACAACAAGAAATAAAAATTAATGACATATAAGAACTAAGGAAACACTGATTAATTCTTAACTAATTGACAACGCTTTTCATAGGCATCGCGTGCAATACGCATATCACTAAGAAACCAATCAAGCTCGTCAAGTAATAGTGCTTGTGGGCCATCCACCAACGCCTTGGCCGGCTCAGGATGAAAATCCACCAACAACATATTGGCCCCGGCAATAACTCCTTGTGCTGCCGCATGCATCACATCCATTATTTGATCGGGAGACATTTCACGAGATCCAACAGAATGTGAAGGGTCAATGCATACGGGCATGCGTGTCATACGCTTAACTACTGGTACATGAGAAAAATCAACCAGATTACGATGCGGATCGCCAAAATTAGTTTTCATGCCGCGCAAACAAAAAATAACATTACGGTTACCTTCGCTCGCCAGATATTCTGCCGCATTTAATGATTCTTCTAATGTAATACCAAAACCTCGCTTCAATAATACCGGGTATTCTTTTTGACGCCCTGCACTTTTTAAAAGCTCAAAGTTTTGAGTATTGCGTGTGCCAATTTGTAGCATTACCCCTGTGGGGTTTCCTGCTTGTGCTAATGCGTCATAAATTTCTTCTATATGATCTTCATGAGTAATTTCCATCGCAATCACTTTAATTCCATATTTACCTCCTAATTCAAATACATAAGGCAAACAAGATCTGCCATGTCCTTGAAATGAGTAGGGGTTCGTTCTTGGTTTATACACACCCATACGAGCGCAAACCTGATCATTCTGTTGTAAAGCATGCATCATTTGCTCAACATGCTCTGGCGTATCAACTGCACACAAGCCTGCAAAAACATGGAAATTATCCTGGCCAAACTTCACTCCGTTATATTCAAAATGACTGGCCCGGGTATCGTCTTTATGCCTCCCAAGGATTCTGTATTCTCTGGAAACGCGTACTACCCGCTCAACAACTTCAAAACTTTCAATTGTCTTTACATCAAGCGTGTGTGTATCACCCACCAGATAAAACTCAGTCAATACCTGCTGAGTACCTATTTCTTCATGCGTGCGCACAGTAATATTCTGTAACTCAGAGAGATATGACACTAGTTTGTCATACGCCATATCTTTTTTATCTGTATTTGGTCGCAGGATAACGATCATTTAATTGAAACCTTTTAGCCAATTTAAATATATTTTTTCCGCCATTTTATTTAGTCCTATAAACCATTCAGAGTCGTAACTCAAAATCTCGTTTCTGGATTGTACGCCTGTTGACGGGTTTGCCAGATCATCCTCATAATAATCCACCCATTTCCGAATTAATTCCTCTGTTATTTCTATGTGAAATTGTAACGCTAATGTGTTGCTTATACTAAATGCCTGATGGTCGCAATATTTACTTTTCAATAACAAGGCGGCGCCCTCAGGAATGCTAAACATTTCGCCATGCATATGAAATGCATCAAATTCCGCAGGTAGATTATCCAGCCAATAAGGTGCCATACAAGACTCATATTGACTTACTTTAAACCAGCCAATTTCGCGAACTGGACTTCTTTTCACAATACCCCCTAATGCCTTACTTATTAATTGCGCCCCCAGACAGTGCCCCAGTATAGGTATACCTGTATTTTGGGCGTTTCGAATAAGATCCAGCTCTGCCTCTATCCATGGCAAAGGATCATTGACGCTCATCGGCCCACCCATGAACACCAGCCCGGAAATATAGTCCAATGAAGCAGGCACGGGTTCGCCTTCATCAATACAAATTAATTGATATGGAATATTGTGTGAATTGAAAAAATCAGCTAGATAACCAGGCCCCTCACAGGCAATATGTCGAAGAATAAAGACAGGTTTCATAAAATGACGATTTTAAATACTATTTAATTTCAGTTTATGAATTTTAATATGCTAAAAAGAATACTTACACTAATACTTTTAGTTTCAATTACTCCATATTGTCTGGCGGTAGAAAAAATAATTGTCAATGGTTTGTTTAAAAATAAAGCTATCGTCACAATTGATGGTAAACAACGTATTTTGAATATTGGTAAAACGAGCCCCGAAGGCGTTAAGTTAATATCGGCAAATAGCAAAGAAGCTGTGTTGGAGGTTGATGGCGAACAAAAAATTTATAAATTGGGTTCGCACATAGGGGGATCATTTAAAAAAGCACCTGAAGGTATAACAGTTACTATCACTCCTGATGCCAGAGGTTCTTATTACGTAAATGGAAGTATTAATGATTTTCAAGTGAGATTTCTTGTTGACACAGGCGCAACTCTAATTTTTATGAATAAACATGTAGCAAAAAGAATTGGCCTTAATTATAGACTGGAAGGCCAGGAAGGTACTGCAACAACCGCATCAGGCTTAACGAAAATGTATGTAATGAACCTCAAAAAAGTAAAAGTTGGTAATATTGAACTGCGTGATATTGTTGGTGCTGTATCAGATGGAGATTTTCCTAATGATATTTTATTAGGCACTTCTTTTTTGAATAAAATAGATAGTCATAAAGAAGGCAGGATTTTAAAATTAGAAAAAAATTAATAGCCAAATAATATTTCATGGAAGAATATCGATTTACAATTGAATATGCTGCAAATAAATCTTTTATCGTGTGTGTAAAAGATATCTTATCAGCACCTGTCGACACCATAGTAAACCCTGCAAACTCACACCTTGCCCATGGTGGTGGTCTGGCTGCAATCATCTCAAGAGAAGCTGGTGTGGAACTGGAAGATGAATGTAGCAAAATTATAGAAACGCAGGGACAAATTCCTGTAGGAGAAGCAGTATTAACGAACGCAGGAAGATTACCGCATAAAGGGATCATACATGCGGTTGGCCCAAGAATGGGCTCGGGAGATGAACTCAAAATGATTTCCAATGCAATTCTCTCCGTACTGAATCTGGTCAATCAACAACAATGGCAATCAGTAGCATTTCCAGCGATAAGCACAGGTATTTTTAATGTCCCTATAAAAATATGCGCGTTGGCATTCAAACAGACTGTGTCACATTATTTTGAACAGCATCATGACACTACTATTAAAGATATCTGGTTATGTTTAATGCAGCAGGATTTTGATGAATTCAAAAAATATTTAGAGAAAGACTCCTAGATTCAAACTGAATTTTTTAACCGATTTTTATCCCAAAATATTTCCTTGCCACTTTTTTGTCTGGCTAATACACGTGCAAATACAAAAAGTAAATCTGATAGTCTGTTGATATAGATAATTGATACTGGGTTAACATATTCGTCTCTGGCTAACTTCACCAGTTTTCGTTCGCCGCGACGACAAACTGCGCGTGCTAAATGGCATACAGAACCTGACATGTTGCCGCCAGGCAAAATAAATTCTTCTAGCATCGGCAAATCAGCGTTAAAGTTGTCAATAAGTTCTTCTACTCTGCTAATGCTTTCAGGTTCTATTGCAGCATCGCCTGGAATAGCCAGCTCACCCCCTAAATCAAACAAACGATGTTGAATATTCAATAAATATCCTTTTATATCATCAGGTATATCATTCGCTGCTAACACACCTAACAAACTATTTAATTCATCAATGTCCCCTATCGCATCTACTCGCAGACTGTCTTTTTCTACTCGATTTCCATCAGCGAGGCCGGTAGAACCATCATCACCAGTGCGTGTATAGATCTTTGTCAGACGATGGCCCATGAATAAAGACTACCATTTTAAATTCAGGCGGTATGAATTTTTTGTTGTCGGCCTGCCCATTCCTGCAGTGTTTCATATAATCCGAAAAGCACGACAACATAAACAAATGTACCAAAAAGTGTATTACCAAAAAATGGAATGGCCATCACAAAACATTCACTTAAACCGGCAAATGTCATGGGATACATCATTCCGGTTAACCACACGCCAAAATTTGAAAAGATAAAAAATATAACAGCTGATACCAGAGAAGCAGCAAACAAGGAAAATATCGATCGTTTTTGTAATAAAAACTGCCGCCCTATCAATATATTTGCAGCAAAGCCCATGTAAACAAACAACATGACATAGATATGATAAAAACCAATAATCAGATCACTTAATATTAATGCTGCAAATGGAATCAACCAGGCACTTCGTCGAGTCAGATAGGCCCCGGCAAAAAGACCAAGCGCACCAATGGGTGTAAAGTTTGCAGCATGCGGGATAAGCCGTGACATTATTACCAGGATAATCAAGCCATATATAAAAACAGGATTATCTTTTATTCGTATCATAATTGTTTACCCCGTGATCAATTAATTATAATTATAACCGAAACTAAGCATAAAATTACGTTCAGGTGCAGTAAAGAAGCCAACATCTGTTCCACCAAAGCCAAATGGTCCTGGAATAAACGGACTAAATCCCGTAGCCGCAGAACTACTGTATTCTTTATCCAGGATATTATTCACTTTTGCAGAAAATGAAAAATTACCATCATCATATCTAAGATTTAAATTTCCAACGCCATACCCCGGCAAGTCTGGGAAAGCATCTGCAAGGTCACCACCTGCCACCCTGTCACTTATCAAAAACACTTCACCGTATAGACTCCAGTTTGGCCAGAATCGATAAACTGAATTCAGGTGCAACTGATGTTTAGCTACCATCGGTATTTTATTTCCGGAAAATACCCCTCCATCAAAGGTGGCATCTGTATAAGAGTATTGAACACCAATATCCAGCTCATCAATGGGGACTATATCTAGCTCAATAATTACACCTTTTCGTTCGGTTGGATCGAAATTTATATTAGCCCCCACACCAAAATTCAGTGATGGATCAAAAGCAATTTCATCTTCCAGATCCAGTCTATAACCAATCAGTTTCGTGTGTATTGAGTGGTAATGCCATTCAACACCTGCTTCGTAAGATTCACCGGTTTGCGTTTTGAGATCATCAGATAAAGCAACTGTGCCTGTGAGTTCATCTGCCAGGGGAAAACGAAAAATCGTTTCGCGTTTAGCATACAAGCGCCACGCATCATCGGGTGTAAATAAAATACCAAATGAATTAGCCGTTTGTTCATCATCATTTTCTTTACTCACAAAAGTATCGACAGCTAATGGAAAAGCAGCAAAAGGATCGCGCTTAAAACTGTCATTCTCAAGTTCTGCATACCGTATCCCACCTGTCAGCGAAACCTGCTTATTGACTTGCCAAGTAATGAGGGAGTAAACAGCATGCGTGTCCTGATCATTGTGCGTGTCACCAACACCTGAGTTTAATTTATATTCCGTGTTTTCTATATCAGCACCAGCAATAAGTTGAAAATTTTGCTCGCCAAAAGGAAGATTACCTCGAAGTCTCGGATTGACAGCACGGGCTAGTCGATGCTGATTAAATTCAGTATTTGAAATCAAACCATCGATATCTTCATTACGGTGTGTATATTCAACAGCAAATTCCCAGTTTGGTGTGAATGAAAACGAACCACCAATTCGGCCTGTATCGGAAGTGGTATCATTAAAGTCACCAGCACTGAATGGACCTATTGTTCTGCGATTAACGGCAATTTGTTGTGGAAAAATTGCCCCAGGTATTTCAAGATCTTCATCAATGTGAATGTATTCTGCAAAAATATCACCTCGGTTCCATTCATAACTAAGATTTGTAAAAAAATTATCATAGTCAAGATCATTTTGATTACGATAATTTTCAGATACACGTCTTTCACCTGATACGCGTATACCAATACCATTCTCAAACCGATTGGATGCATTTAATATTTGAAAATCATGAGCATAGCTGCCGAAACCAACTTCTGCGCTAATGTTAAGTTCATCTGCTTTGCGGGTTATGATGTTTATTGCGCCACCCACCGCTTGATCACCATATAAAACAGAAGCACTTCCCTGAATTATTTCTATACGTTCTACATCCTTTAAAGAAATAAAACTTAAATCGGGTGTTTTTAAGTCAGTATTATTCAGACGCCTGCCATCAATCAATATCAGTGTGTTGGAACCACCATTATTTCCGAATCCACGCATTGATATAATAGACCGGCTTCCATCTCCAAATATATCCTGGATCTGTATTCCACCCTGACCCTTTAATACATCTATAATATTTTTTGCACCCGATGCAATAATTTGATCTCGTGTTATTGTGCTTACACTCGTAGGTGTTGACACACCCACTGTTTCCCATCGAGTTGCAGTGACAATGATCTCTTCAATTTCGTTCGAAGAATTATCTTCAGCAAATGTGTGACTTGATAGACACAGCGCAGATATGGCTGTAATAAAAACTAACTTGCATTTCATTTCTTTCTCCAGGATGCACACCCGCATCTGATAATTTATTTCACTACGGGTTTGGAGAAGAATGAAAAACACACTTTATCTACAGAGCAAATAAAGTTGTTAAACACCCAGACTACCACCCGTAGCACGGTTATTGTGTTACGGGCCGGTCTCCGGGCTTGTGAGTGATATCGCTATCGGTTTAATCGCCTTCCCATGTTTTAAAAACACAGTGGCAATGATGATTAAACCAAACTCACCTACCGTTGCGGGGGCAGCGTCGGAATAGTTTTAAAAACGCACCGACTTCCCGTTTACCCTCTCCGTCGTATGACTTCAAGGCACCAGTAACAACTAAGAGGTGAATCTATTGATCTAGACTAAAAATGTCAATTAAAAACTAAATGGTATTTCAATCTTCCAACGAAAAGTATGATCCGGTGTGGGTCCGGTCAATCCGACCAACCAGGCCAAATCGTATTCCACTTCCTGGGATCCGATATGAAACTCATGATAAAACACTGGGCCAATACGATGTTGTTGATCTTCCAGAGCATTAAGATCACCCAGTTCACCCAGTTTGCCAAACGCTTCAAAACCAATTTTCATATGTTCCGCTATTTTTTTGCGGGTACGCCAGGCATATTCAAATACCAAATCATCATCGCCTTTGGCTTCCAGATCCTGTTCAATAGTCAAGTTCAGGAGATTCTGGTAATCGTTGATGCGTTTTTCGAAAAGTAACTTGCCTTCAAATTGATCAGAGTCATCATCGTCATTTGCCAATTTATATTCCAGATAAAGACCAGCATCCAACCAGTATTTTCCTTTTTCTGTCAGTTGAATAATATTTTCCCAAGCCGTTAGGGCATACTTCAGTGAGCCAGTGGCTGGTTTATTCCAGCGACCAAACACAGCTGTATGCCACCAATCCGTTACCCCATATTCCAGCTCTGCGACATGCCGTTGTGACCCGTCCTTATTATCATCGTCATCCACCGTGGTATTTCCCCGGTATTCAAAGGCCCCCTCACCCTTTTTCACAATCGGTGAATAAATCTTTGGATCGGCCATCGCTGAGGATAAAAAGACAGTAACCAAAAGCAGCAGAAGCGATAAAAACTTTAGATGATTCAATAGAATATTATGTGGTATCAATGACATAGCTCATAAGCCTTTTTTTATTAATAAAGATTAACCCTAATTACTAAATGATAATAATTCTCATTATCAATAAAATATTGCAATGCGTCAATAGGCATAAAATATAAATGTTTCACAAAATGGGCTGCACTCATGCAGTTTTTGGGGATTAGTTAAATTCACGGCGTTAGGCACATTGGGAATACAGCGTGCCCATTGATCTGGAACAGTGACTAGATAGCGAATCTAATTAAAAAGAAATTCAATCTGCCAACGAAACGTATGATTTGCACTGCCTTCTGTTAAACCAAACATCCAGACTAAATGTGATTCTAGTTCAATGGGGCCAATATGAAATTCATAATAAACTGCAGGCCCGATAATATGTTGTTGCTCTTGTTCCTGAATGTTCTTTTAAATTCCTTAATAAAAAATATC
>CAZCXC010000156.1:0-4662 GCA_964502505.1 uncultured Enterobacteriaceae bacterium | reverse complement strand
GTGGTATCCACACACCCGAGGATGTGAAACTGATGCGCAAACATAATGTCAATGCTTTCCTTGTCGGCGAAGCCTTTATGAGCGCGGAAAATCCCGGCAAAAAATTAAAAGAAATATTTGAATAAACTTTATGGAGTAAGTTAATGAATAAGAATTTCATCCAATATGTACTAATCACATTGTTTGGAATGCAGCTTTCCTTATCGGCCTTTGCGGATGCAGAGAAATTTAATGAACTTTGGAAAACGGAAGGTTTTAGTAATCCGGAATCCGTTATTTATGACAAATCAACAGATGCTTTATATGTTTCAAATGTTAATGGCTCTGCAGTGGAAAAGGATGGTAATGGATTTATCTCCAAAGTATCACTGGACGGTAAAATATTAAAACTAGAATGGGCAACCGGCATGAATGCGCCCAAGGGTTTGGCGATCCATAACGGTAAACTTTATACCGCCGACATTGATACCTTAGTTGAGATTGATATTGCCACTGCAACGATTATTAATACCTATAAAGTCAGCGATGCAAAATTACTGAATGATGTGGCAGCAAGTAAAGACGGAAAAATATTTGTATCCGATATGATGATGAACCGCATCCATTGCTTAGAGGATAGTAAATTCAGTATCTGGCTTGAAACATCTGATCTACAATCCCCCAATGGCTTATTAGTAGAAAAAAACAGACTGATTGTCGGTACCTGGGGCGTAATGACAGATGGATTTGCCACAGAGGTACCCGGTCATTTAATAGCGATTTCTTTTAAAGATAAAACTATTACAAGCGTTGGTGATGGTTCCCCTGTGGGTAATCTGGATGGAGTCGAAGGTGATCTGGATGGTGATTATTACGTCACCGACTGGGTGGCAGGAAAATTATTACATATTGAACATGACGGTGAAGTAAAAGAACTCTTAACACTCGTACAAGGTATGGCTGATCATGAATATATTATTGGCAAAGATCTTATTATTTTACCGATGATGAAAACCAACCAGCTCATCGCCTACAAGGTACATCATTACGAGTAAATTTTGATCAAATTTGGTCGAGTGGTGTTTATGGTACAAAATAAATTTATAAAATAGTACCTATCCTGTCAAACCAAAGGGAACAGCTACGCAGCTTCTTAACTAAATTGATATCGGTCATTTATTTTCATGGACGTTAAGCTTAATCATTAAATACAATCCTTGTAGATGAAGGCGAGTACGGTGAATTCGAAAAACCACTGTTTCTATTTAAGGGGAGGTGCAAATTTCACCATCTTCAGGTTTTCGATTCTATGCCTGTTATTCACAGGATGCACAGAAACAACATCTCTAAATATCGAAACTGTTCAAAGTGCAATGACCCGATCAGCAGAATATCTTGCGAGCAGCGTTGATAAAGATGGCAAATTTAAGTATCGCATCAACATGAATCCAACGATTAAGGTGACATTGCGATACAACATTGTCCGTCACGCTGGTGCTATATACGCGATGTCCACATATTATCAATTACATCCTGATCTGATCATGAAGTCTGCAATAGAACGAGCAGGTAGATACCTCCGAGATGAGTCCATTCATCCCGTATCAGGCAAGAATAATTTGCTAGCCGTGTGGTCAAAACCTGAAGTCAATAAAAATGGTAAACCACTCCAAGCAAAACTTGGTGGTACTGGTCTCGGTCTTGTGGCTTTATTGAGTATAGAGAAGATTCATCCGGGATTTACACCACTCCCTGATCTTCAAGCACTTGGTCGATTCATCATCTATATGCAGAAAGAAGATGGAAGTTTCTATTCCAAGTATATTCCTTCAATGGGGGGGGCGTTCGGATAAGTGGCAATCACTCTATTACCCAGGCGAAGCCGCATTGGGATTGATTATGCTTTACGAAAAGGATCCCTCAGATATTTGGATTAAGTCGGCTGCCAAGACTCTAGAATATCTGGCAAGCAGTCGTAAAAATAGCACTATTATTCCTGCTGATCATTGGGCACTCCTGGCAACCGAAAAGATAGTATCCCTTCAGAATAACGATGAGCTACCTGTATCAAGAAAATTGCTGATAAACCACGCAATCCAGATATGTAACGTTATACTTCAAGATCAAATCGAGAATCCTGAACGGCTTATGTATAGCGGTGGATTTTCAAAAGATGGAAGAACAACTCCCGCAGCCACACGTTTGGAGGGGTTGCAAGCGACTCTTAGTTTTCTCCCACCTGACCATAAGCTAAGAAAGCGTATTGAGACCGCCGTGTCACGCGGATTATCCTTCTTGCTCCGGGCACAAGTAAGTGAAGCAGAATTCATCGGGGCATTCCCCCGAGCGGTAGGCAGAATAGATCAAGATATTCCAGGGGCAAACAAGTTTAATCGTCGTGTAACTGAAGTACGGATTGATTACGTACAACACGCTTTAAGTGCGATGATACAATATGTACAACTGATGATTGCCGAAAAACAATTGTGAGCATTTGTATTCAACTAAATAGGTACAGCTAACAAGTGTGTCAACATGGACGGCCAAAAGCGTCGCTCGTTCCTTACCCTGCCTTCGTTACATAAAACGTTAGAAAATGTAAATAATTTTGAATAACGAAATATCTATAATTGAAAAAAACTCGTTTCCAAGATGGGGATTAGTTGGCACCCTGGTCTGGGGTACTTTTATAGCAGTATCTTTTGTAGTAATCCAAATTACAGCAATGGGCATGTATATAGGATTTAATTTTGGTGAAGTAGGCCCATCTGAATTTGAGCAATTGATGCTTGATATTCAAAATAATGGCACGGTGATATCACTATGTACTTTTTCCACTACAATCATTTGCAGCGTGATGGTTTTATTGGCAATTAAATTAAAAAAAGGATCAAATATTAAAGATTATATCGGTTCAAAAAGTGTTGAAGTAAAAACAGCCTTTAACTGGTTCCTGGGCATCATTGTTTTTATTATATTTGCAGACACTTTAACAGTATTGTTAGGACGTCCTATTGTGCCAGAGTTTATGACGTCTGTTTATACATCGATTGATAACGTTTGGATCCTGTGGTTAGCCATCATAGTTGCTGCACCAATATTTGAAGAGTTGTTTTTCAGAGGCTTCATATTTTCCGGTTTATCTTCTTCAGTAATGGGACCAATTGGTTCAATTCTTTTTACTTCGCTTTTATGGGCTTTTATTCATCTACAGTACGACTTTTATGAAATTAGTATAATATTTTTTATGGGATTAATTTTAGGTACAGCAAGGTGGAAAACCAGTTCTGTATTATTGCCAATTGGTTTACATTCATTTATTAATTTTGTGGCTATAATCGAAACTATGATTTATATTTCATAGTTGCTCACTCAATCACGGATAAGTGCTATTCGGCTATATTATTATTTTTTTATTTCATAAAAATTCTTGAATTATCTTTAAATGTTTTAAACTCCAATGCGTTGCCGCTTGGGTCTTTTATAAATAAGGTTGCTTGCTCACCTGTTTGATCCTTAAACCGCATTGTCGGCTCTATGATGAAATCAATGGATTGCTTCTTTAAACTTTCAGCAAGTGTATGCCATTCTTCCCATTCAAGTATTAAACCAAAATGTCGAACCGGAACTGATTCTCCATCTACTAGATTAACAGGTATTTGTTCGACAGAATCTGTGATGAGATGTGCTGAAACTTGGTGCCCATAAAAATTGAAATCAATCCAATGCTCTGCTTCACGACCAACAGTACAACCTAAAATACCTATATAAAATTTTCGCGTTGCTTCGATATCGGTAACCGGTATTGCCAGGTGAAACGGTCTTATTTCTGGTGGCATTTATATTCCTGCGTAATTAGCGGTTATGAATTATTTGGTATTCACCAGTAGTATTTAAGATAGTAACGCAACACTCTACTAGCAAAAATATTCAATTTTAGACATTAAAACGGAATAACATGACATCCCCATCCTGAACCACATAATCCTTACCTTCCAGACGCCATTTCCCTGCATCTTTTGCTCCTTGTTCACCATTACAAAAAATATAGTCATCGAAAGCAATCACCTCTGCTCGTATAAACCCATGTTCAAAATCTGTGTGTATTGTTCCTGCTGCTTTTGCTGCTGTTGTATTTTTTTTAATCGTCCAGGCGCGTACCTCTTTCGGACCGGCTGTTAGAAATGTTTGCAAACCTAGTAATTCATAACCTGCTTTAATAATACGATTTAAGCCAGGTTCTTTAAGTCCGAGTTCTTGTAAAAATTCGATCTTGGCTTCTTCATCGAGTTCTGCAATTTCTGATTCAATCGCAGCACACACAGGAATGACATCTGCATTTTCTTTATCTGCTAACTCTTTTAATTCTGGAATCCACGAATTATTTTCCATTGCATCTTCTTCCACATTCGCAATATAAATAGTTGGTTTTTGCGTTAGTAAGTATAGCTCTTTGATTGCAGTGCATTCTTCTTCAGATAACTCCATTGAACGTATCGGTTGTCCTGTATCAAGATGTGCCATGATTCGCTCCAATAAATCTTGTTGTTGCTTTGCTTCTTTATCTCCACTTCTTGCGAGTTTCAGTTCTTTTTGTAATACGCGGTCAACCGTTTCCAGATCGGCCAAACAAAGCTCTGTGTTAATTATTTCAATATCCGCTAGTGGATCAACCTTGCCCGC
>CAZCXC010000155.1:0-2095 GCA_964502505.1 uncultured Enterobacteriaceae bacterium | reverse complement strand
CTATGTTGCGGAGACTGTATTGGCTTGGAGCAAAGAGACGGTATGAGGGAGCTGGTTGCCCGCTGGTTGTTTCAGTAAGGTCGGAGGGGTAAAGCGAGGTGCATAATTAACTGCTGGCGGGCTACCATCTGATTCAAAATGTAATGGAGAAACTCATAAGGAGAATATTATGGAATTGAAACAAATAAACCATCTGGCCTTTATAAGGAAAATGCAATGAAAGCTTTCTTTCAAACAGATGAAAACGTCAACCGCGTGAGCAGAATGTCGAAAGCATCAAAATCATCATGAAAGACGGTAAGATTTACAAGAATACGCTAAATTAAATTTATGAACCCTTAATATATAAGTCTTAGTTTTGTTGAGTGAGGATAGAATATGAAAGCCATACGTATGCAACAACAAGGTGGCGCGGATCAAATGCGGCTTGAAGATGTACCACAACCAGTTCCTAATGCAGGTGAGGTTTTGATACAGGTCCATGCTACTGCTGTGACACCTTCTGAGTTATTGTGGGGGTTAACTTGGTGTACTTATGCGGGTGAGCCTCGTACATTTCCGATTTTAAGTCATGAATTTTCAGGTGTAATTTCAGAAATAGGGGATGATGTAGAAAATGTGGCTGTTGGTGATGAAGTTTATGGTTTAAATGATTGGACGGTTAACGGTGCATTGGCTGAATACATGATTACCACGCCCGCGCAGTTGGCAAATAAACCATCCTCTATCACTCATCAGCAAGCATCAGCAGTGCCATTATCTGCCTTAACAGCTTGGCAAGCATTGATTGTTAGGGCCAATATAGGGAAAGGCCAACGAGTTCTCATTCATGGCGCTGCTGGTGCTGTGGGTAATATGGCTGTGCAAATAGCTCATTGGTGTGGTGCGCACGTTATTGCAACGGCATCTGCTGCAAATATTGATTATGTGAAAACATCAGGCGCTGATGAGGTCATTGACTATCGTCAGTGTCGATTTGAAGATGTCGCTACCGATGTCGATGTGATTTTTGATGCTGTGGGCGGAGAAACGCTTGAGCGTTCAATTGCTATGCTAAAACCTGAAGTGCAATTAATTAGCATTGCCACTGAAAGTAAAGAAACGGAATATTTTTTTTATGTAGAACCTGATCATGGACAGCTAATGGAAATTGCACGCTTAGTAGATGCTGGTGAATTGAGTAGCGTGGCTAATGACGTATTCCCATTCAAGCAAACGAGAACAGCCTATGAGACCAAACCTCAACGTGGGAAGTTTGTCATTGCTGTCATCGACACTTAATATGATTAGTCTGCCGTACGATTGGAGGGATAATAAATAATGCAAGTGATAATAAGAGTAAAATTGTCAGTAGTTTTTGTAATGCTTTGCTGTAATGTTTTTTCTAATCATGTTGTGGCTGGTGAAATAACAAAAAAAGTTGAACGCTCAGTGCTCTTGAAGGAGAGTATTTCCCATCTAGAGAATCAAGAACTTACAGTTGTGACTGTAGAGTTAGCCCCAAATGTTCAAGTTCCTGCCCATCAACATGAAGGTTTTTTATATGTCTATGTTCTAGAGGGAACGGTGCAATCTCAACTGGGAGATGGCGACGTTATCACATATCAACAAGGCCAAAATTGGATTGAGCCGCCAAGTGTTATACATAGTTTGACTCGTAACCCGAGCGCTGAATATGCAGCAAAAATCCTGGTTGTTTTTATTGCTGAACATAATGCAAAACTTACTACATCGGGTAAATTATCATATTAAATTTCACATACACTGGTCACAGGGTCCCTAATATACAAATCATACTTCCAATTCTTGTTTTTGCGTTTTTATCTGTCAGCGCCATTATCTTGGTCGATGGCAACCCACTTAAAGATTTAAAACTACTGGGTGCCAGCTACGACAAGTGGGCGACACCAAGAGCTGACCGGTCCATAAAGACTATTCCATTCATCATGAAAGACGGCAAGATCTACAAGAACATGCTGGCCCCTTAAACGCACCACCTTTAGGCTTGGGCTGAATCAGCGTCATACTCTCAATGTTTGACGTTAGAGCAAAGTGGATCACTTGAGGTCAAAAGCTATGAGATACTTTCTGTTAA
>CAZCXC010000154.1:0-18590 GCA_964502505.1 uncultured Enterobacteriaceae bacterium | reverse complement strand
TTGGTGGGCCGTCGGGGGTTCGAACCCCGGACCTTGGGATTAAGAGTCCCCTGCTCTGCCAACTGAGCTAACGGCCCCCTGTTCGTATCACATGGCTCGAATCTCGTAAAAACATATCACAATACGCTCCATGCTATAAATTGGGGTGACTGATGGGACTCGAACCCACGACGACCGGAATCACAATCCGGGGCTCTACCAACTGAGCTACAGTCACCATAAATAAAACCATAATTTGGTGCGCCTGAGAGGACTCGAACCTCTAACCCCTGGCTTAGAAGGCCAGTGCTCTATCCAGTTGAGCTACAGGCGCATTTTAACCTTTGGCACATAAGTATCTAAAAAAAATGGTCGGGGCAGAGGGATTCGAACCCCCGACCCTCTGCTCCCAAAGCAGATGCGCTACCAGGCTGCGCTATGCCCCGATTGCCTTATACCCAGTCACTAATTAAGGAGGGGCGATGATACGCGCCGGGTATAAGTGCGTCAATTGACTAAAATGGAGGTTTATATCTCTATATAGTTCAGTTTCTACTCCATAGTGTGTCGTCAGGCGTGTCTTCCAAATTTACGCCATTTTCTATCAACAAATCCCGAATGCGATCAGCTTCTGCAAAGTCCTTATCGGCCCTGGCTTGATTACGTTGTTCAATGTGTAACTGAATCTCTTCATCACTCATGCATGTCTTGGCATAGCCTGTTTTACTCTGTAAATGGACCTGCGGTGTTTCCTGCAAAATACCAAGCACACCACCAAGATATTTTATTGTGCCTGCCAGTAGATGTGCCTGCTCGGATGATTTATCTTGCATCCGGTTAAGTTCGTGAGCCAACTCATGCAAAACAGCAATTGCCTTTGGTGAATTAAAATCATCATCCATTACTGTATTAAATGATTGAATAATATTTTCATCACGTTGTTCAATACTGGCCGGGCAATCCCGCAATGCCGTATAAAGTCCATTTAGTGCAGCCCGCGCCTCATCTAGATTTTCTAGAGAATAATTTAACGGGCTACGATAATGACTGGACAAAATAAAGAAGCGTATTTCTTCTGGCCGATATTGTTGAAGTATCTCGCGTACTGTAAAAAAATTATCCAAAGACTTTGACATTTTTTCTTCATCCACACGAACGAAACCATTGTGCATCCATAGATTCACAAACGGCTCGCCAGTCGCCCCTACTGATTGAGCAATTTCGTTTTCATGATGTGGGAATTGCAAATCCTGGCCACCACCGTGAATATCAAAATGATTTCCCAGGCAATGTGTCGACATTGCAGAACATTCTATATGCCAACCGGGTCGGCCCGGTCCCCAGGGAGAGTCCCAACTGGGTTCATCTGATTTTGCTGCTTTCCATAAGACAAAATCCAGCGGATCGTCTTTGGCTTCCTGAATTTCTACCCGCTCACCTGCCCTGAGCTCATCCAGATGCTTTCCTGAAAGTTTTCCATAATCAGTAAACGTGCTGATGTCATAGAAGACATCATTGTTTGCGGCAACATAGGCGTGTTCTTTTTCGATCAATGTACTGATCATCTGCACAATTTGATCAATATGCTCAGTTGCACGGGGTTCTTGTGTGGGTTCTTCAATACCTAAGGCAGCTGCATCTTCATGCATTGCTGTTATGAACCGGGCTGTCAAGTCAGCAATATCTTCACCATTTTCATTGGCCCGATGGATGATCTTGTCATCTATATCGGTAATATTTCGAATGTAGGTAACCTCAAAACCAGATGCGCGTAAATAGCGCGCGACCATATCAAACACGACCATGACCCGGGCATGGCCTAAATGGCAATAGTCATATACTGTCATACCACAGACATACATACGTACCTTGTCTGGTGTAATCGGTTTAAACTCTTCTTTTCCCCGACTGAGGCTATTATAAATCTTTAACATTCAAACGGCTCTGATTATTACTTCGGCGCGCATGTTAGCGAAAAGAAATCGTTCTCACAAAAAAATCGTATTCAAAAAATACTATTATCATACAGGCTTATCTGGCATATAGTTCAGAATATACGATGAGGGCAATCAATAACGGGAGAAATATTATGAAGGTGCTACTAACTACAAGTCTCGGTGACATAACTCTCAAACTCAATCCAGAAAAGGCACCAGTGTCGGTTGATAATTTTATCAGCTATGTAAAACAGGGGCATTACGATGGCACAATATTTCACAGGGTAATAGAAGATTTTATGATCCAGGGAGGCGGGATGGATGCTGACTTGAATGAAAAGAAGACCAATGCCTCCATTAAAAATGAAGCGAATAATGGCTTAAGTAATCTTCTAGGCACCATCGCCATGGCCAGAACATCAGATCCGCATTCTGCTAGTGCCCAATTTTTTATCAATACTTCGGACAATGCTTTTCTCGATTTTAGTGCGGAGACTGACGATGGCTGGGGTTATTGTGTTTTTGGAGAAGTTATTGAGGGAAGTGAAGTGGTGGAAAAGATTGAAGAAGTCAATACAACAACAATATCAGGCTATCAAGATGTCCCCGAAGAAACCGTCATGATTGAGAAAGCAAGCGTTATTGAAAATTAAACAAATCTATTTATGCCAGAAAAAAGAATCCTGTTTATCTCAGATCTGCATCTGAGCAATGAACGCCCGGAAAAATTAGCCCTGTTTAAAGCATTATTAGAAGGTCCTGCACGCACTGCAGATGCATTATATATATTAGGTGATCTATTTGAAGCATGGGCAGGCGATGATGACTTAACACCACCACATCCGGAAATAATCGATATGCTCTCATCTTATACCGATACAGGTGCAAAATTTTATTTGATGCGTGGTAATCGTGATTATTTGGTTGGAGAGAATTTTGCGCGGAAAACAGGTGCTGAATTGCTTAACGACACAGCATTAATTGAATTAAATGGCAAAATCACATTACTCATGCATGGTGACACACTTTGTAGCCGTGATGTCACGTACCAAATTTACCGACGATTAGTTAACAATACCTTTTCCATAAAAATATTCATGACAGTACCGTATTCACTGCGTGTAAAAATCTGGCATGGTATTCGTAACCTCACTCGCAGTGCTAAACAAAATAAATCACCTTATATTGTTGATGTCTATCAGCCCACCGTCGAAAAAATTATGGCACAATATGATGTGACCGAGTTGATACATGGCCATACCCACAAGCAGGCGATTCACGAATTCAAATTAAATAACAAACCTGCTCGACGGTTGGTATTGGGTGATTGGTATGATAAAGACTGTGTGCTTGTTGCAGATGCAAATGGATTAAAGATGATGGGTGTGCAAGAGTTAATTGAGGAAACCATCCAGAAATTATGATACTGCGTAAATGGCTCCTATCTTTTTTAATAACTCTTCGGGTACAAATGGTTTTTGGATAACGTCCATAGTGTAAGTGGATTTTAGTTTTTCAAGTTCTTCCTTAAAAATATTTGCATAAGCAGTAATAATAATGACGGGAACTTTATATCCATAACTTCTAATTGCTTCCATAGTTTCTAATACCCCCTGATCTCTCATGGATTGTAGTAACTTACCGGTTGCAATTTTGCGAATTTCCTTATAAGTATCAATGCCGTTCATCCCTGGCATTTTTAAATCCATTAGTAATAGGTCAATGTTCTCTTCATTAAAAATCTGTAGCGCCTGTGCTCCATTTTGAGCTACTGCCGTTTTATAGCCTCCAGATTCAACCATCTCAGATATGCTTTCCAGAAAATCACGATCATCGTCGACAATGAGTATATGCAGTTGATCCATTATTAATCCCCACACCTTGATAACATTATGAAATCTATTTAGCATCCTGCTGTCCTGTCCTTTTCTTTTAACCATATATATTATGTAAGAGTCTAGACCATAATTTAGACTTACACTACGATGAACAGTTCGCATGAATAGGAATTTTGCTGCCCGATAACAGAAAATCATAAGCTCAGGCTCGTAGCTATATCCTGAATTGCCAACCAGTCAATAACATTGTCAGTGTCTACTGCTGCATCACGAGTTAAAATAAAAATTTCTTTAAAAAACAAACCTGCACGACGGCTATTATTGGGCGATTGGTATAACAAAGACTGTGTATTTATTGCAGATGCTAATGGATTAAAGATAATGGGCGTGCAAGAGCTAATTAAAGTTTCTTCATAAATTACACCTAACCAATCCAACCCGCGAGTGAAATCAATCCCTCTACTGTTAACCAAATAATTAGTGTTCTGTTTCGACTAAAGGATTATTTGGATCCTTTCATCTCCTATCTCCAAGAATATTCATAATCGCATTAGTATCAAACCCTCGGATTATTTCTCCATCAACCTGGACCAAAGGAATATATTTGCCTTTTAGTGTGTCGTATTGCCTGCGTCCTTCCTTTGATTTTTCTATATCATATTCGAAATAGTTAATTTTATTTTGACTAAAGAATGCTCGCATCTTTGTACAATAGGGACACCAGGATGTTGCATATAAAACAACTCTTTCATCATGTAATGTAGTAAAATCGGGCGTTGGATTGATTACTTCATTAATTTCACTCCAAAAGTTAATAACTGTGATAACACAAGCAAATAAGATTAATTTCTTCAATGTGCTCATAAATTACATCTAATCGTTACTTTTTATTTATCAACCTGTATTCCCTGTCGTCCTGAGCACAATATTTACCCTATCCACCCCGCGAGTGAAATCAAACCCACTACTGTTAACCAAATAAATAACGTTCTGTTTAAAAGCCCTTGTAGTGATTGCATCCAGTAATAGCGCTCATTTTCTATTGAATCATCAATGCTAGATAGTCCAGGCCTATACTGCAGGGCGCCCAGACCACTGGCCTTGATAACTTCTTCATTGACCTGAAATGATTCTCTTTCTGTTTCACGCCATCCATCTACCGCGTCTACAAGATTGCCACTCAAGGCATTACTCAATGCTAATAATCTTGCAACAGGCCAATTTAATATATTGCATAAATCACGCGCTGAATCCGAATAACTTCCATGGATATTTGATTGCTGTAAACGTAACTGAATAGCAAGTCGATACATTAACGCACCAAACGGACCTAATACTAAAAACCAGAATAGAACACCAAACAAGCGTTCATTTGTTTCAATCAGAACAGTCTCAATAAAAAGTTGCTCTTCCTCTCCGTTATCACCTGAACGAAATAGTTCCCCCTCCAGTTCATTAATTTTTTCATTGTCGTTTTCCTCAAGTGCTTTTACATAAGCATCTAACTCAGGATTAAGAAAATTTGGACCGAAGGAATAAAGTAATACAACCAATACAAATAAAAATGAAAATAATAAAAAAATATTTTCTAATAGGCTGGCAACTAACCATAAGATCAGTAATGGGCCGCCAAGAGTAATGATGATACCAAAAGCACTATTCCAGATTTTGTGATGGCCAATTTTATTTTCCAGCCACTGTAAATAGTTTTCAAACCAATTTAATTGACGAAAACCAGCAGTCACTCCAACAAATTGCTCAACTACTAAAGCGATTAATATAATAATTAAAGTCATTACATCTCTCTTAAGATTTAATATTCTTAATTCAGTAATTCAAAAAAATAATCCCAGTCAAATACAGGCCCTGGATCAGTTTTTCTATCGGGCGCGATATGACAGTGACCTACGATATGATCGTTTGTGATCACAGGCCAGCGCAATTTTATTAGTCTTGTTAATTCAATCAATTTTTGGTACTGCTCTTGGGTATAAGGTTGCTCATCATCTCCTTCCAGTTCTACACCTATAGAATAATCGTTACAACAAGGACGCCCATGAAATACTGATTCACCTGCATGCCAGGCTCGTTTACTAAATGGTACATATTGAGTTATTTCACCAAGCCTGTTAATTAATATATGTGCAGATACCTTAAGGTCAATAATCTCAGCAAAATACGGATGATCGTTTACATTCAATTCATTAGTAAATAATTGATCAATATAAGACCCACCAAAATCGCCCGGGGGCAGACTAATCCCATGGATGACCAGTAATTCAATTTCTGCGCCTTCCGGTCTGTCATCTTGATTAGGCGAAATAATTTTTCTGACATCTGCGATCCAGGCAGATTCCTTCTCTAATTGTAGTTTTTTATTCAAAATAAAGCTTAGTGTGTATTGGTTATAATAGGAGACATGTTAGGCTACAGCTATTATCTCAATTTCTAAAATTTATTTAGTAACTATTGTAAATATAAAATTATGTGCCGTCTTGCCGCTTATCTTGGCCCGCCAATTTTGTTGGAACACTTTCTGGTGCAACCACCTCATAGTCTAATCAAACAATCGTGGGCTCCTAAAGAAATGCAGGAAGCTGTGCTCAATGCTGACGGTTTTGGTATTGGTTGGTACCAAAATGAAAGTCGAGCCTGCACTTATCTAAATACCCAACCTATCTGGGCCGATGTTAATCTTGAACATTTGTCAGTCTCCCTTAGTAGTCCACTTTGGCTTGCCAACGTACGCAGTGCTACACCTGGGCAAATGACTGGACTGGCCAATACACAGCCATTTATCTCTGACAACATACTTTACATGCATAATGGATTTATTAATGATTTCAACCCAGATATTAGACAACGTTTTCATGAATGCCTAAGTCCTGATATACAAGCTGGTATTACCGGTAATACTGATTCTGAGTATTTATTTGCACTTCTCCGCGAAAATATAAAAAGCAACAAACAGGATTTTGTCAATTTGTTCAAATTAACAATTGAGTCATTCAGCAAAATTATCAAGGATGGCTCTGCACTGCTAAATATAATGATAAGTGATGGTAACAATGTTTACGCCTTAAGACATGCAATTAATAAACTATGCCCCTCACTTTATTTCACACATAAGGATGATTTTTTTACAGACGCTTCATTAATTGCTTCTGAAAAATTAACCAGGAATGATTCCTGGCAAAACGTACCTGAACACAGCTTGGTAATTCTCAACAAGGACCAAGAGCCTGAGGTTATTTCCCTGTAATGTTAAACCCATTAATTAAACAGCTTGGTGAACAACAAACACGCGTTCTAAACATTTGTAACCAGGCGAAAGACAATTTTAGAGTGCAATATCATCCTGATCTAAGTCCTATTGGCTGGCATGTTGGTCATTGTATCTATACAGAAAATTACTGGGTACGGGAAAGATTACTGCAACTGGAACCTTCTGATGAAATAACTAAATCGCTGTATATACCAGAACAATCTGAGAAAACAAATCGTGGCGCATCTTTACCTGAATATGAAGATCTATTTCATTGGGCAGGAATAAATCAAACAAAAAATATTTCCTTACTGGAGAAACATCATGACCAATCAGCCCCGTTAATGCAAAATGATTTTCTCATTCATTTTTTAATTCAACACTACGCGCAACATTACGAAACCCTACAAATGACATATGCCCAGGCTGCATTACAAAAGTATAATGTTAATTCTGTCGATTATTCACTTACCAGCACGCCACTTGATCGTTCCTACAATACACTTGTCCATAGTAATTATAAGATTGGGGCTACAGGAGAAATCCTGCCCTATGATAATGAACATCCCTGTCATATATGTGAAATTAAAAATACAAATTTTGCAAAACATCCGGTCAATAATAGTGAATATCTCCGTTTCATTGAAGAAAATGGCTATGAAGAAAAAAAATACTGGAGTGATAAAGGCTGGCAGTGGCGAATAGAAAATAGTGTGACTTCACCGGAATACTGGCGTTCAGATAGCAGTGGTCACTGGCATGGTGTCGGGATTCAAGGACCTTATAAATTATTAGAAAGAGAACCTGTCTTTGGAATAAGTCACTATGAAGCCTCTGCTTTTACGCTTTGGGCAGATGCGAGACTTCCTTACGAACATGAATGGGAAGCCGCTGAGTCAGAAACCCTGTTAAATGCCACGGGGAAGGTATGGGAATGGTGTCACAATACGTTTTATCCTTATGAAGGTTTTGAAGCATATCCCTATGATGGTTACTCAACACCTTACTTTGATGGCATGCACTATACACTTAAGGGTGGTAGTTTCCACACACCTCCGGTGATTAAACGTTCCAGTTTTCGAAATTATTATCAGGCTGACAAACGATTTCTATTCGCAGGTATGCGACTAGTATTCGAATAACAATTTTAACTGAGGTCTTCGCATGCAACATTTACAGGGCGTGCTAAAAAGATGACTGAAGATTCCTTCCCGGAACAACTAGGAAAAGGTTTTACAATAATTGCCTGGATTATCGTACTGGGTTTAATGACATATTATTTCGATCGTTACCTGGACAAACAGAACAATCCAAACCAGCAAGTAACAACAATACATTCAGTTGAGACTCGTGAAGTCATGCTAAAACGCAACCGGGCTGGACATTATATTGCATCAGCACTTATTAACGATCAAATAGTTACGGCTATGTTGGATACCGGCGCGACAGACGTCAGTATTCCTGAACGAATTGCGCGTAACCTTCATCTGCAACGTGGACTACCATTTGAAGTCTCGACCGCTAACGGTATTATTACTGTCTATGCAACAACTCTCGATAAGGTTCAAATAGGGGATATTAGTCTGGAAGGGATTCGTGCCCACATAAATCCCCATATGCAGGATAAAGAAGTATTACTGGGGATGAGTTTCTTGAAACAATTAGAATTTACCCAACAGGGAAACCAACTCACCTTGCGACAATATAAATAACAACGGTGCAATCCATATTAGATAAATTGAGCGGAATCATTTGGGGTGAATATGTGCTTATCCCTTTATTGGCGTTCGTGGGTATTTACCTGACCATAGGTTTACGTGCCATGCCTTGGCTACGCATTCCATATGCGTTCAAGCAGCTTTGGCAAGGAAGGAAATTTGATGACAGCCAGGGAGAAATATCACCTTTTCAGGCATTAATGACTGCACTTTCTGCCACGATTGGTACTGGAAATATTGCCGGGGTGGCTACCGCTATTTATTTAGGAGGTCCTGGTGCCATCTTTTGGATGTGGATCATCGCATTGTTTGGTATGGCAACGAAATATGCCGAAGCTGTACTTGCAGTTAAATATCGCGAGACAGATGAATTAGGTCTACACGTTGGTGGCCCGATGTATTACATCAAGAATGGCCTGGGACAACAGTGGAACTGGTTGGGAGTACTATTTGCCTTCTTTGGTATGCTCGCTGCATTTGGTATCGGTAATATGGTGCAATCCAATTCGGTGGCCGATGAATTACACGCCAGCTTGCACGTCCCTAACGCAGCCACTGGTATTGTGATGGCAATATTGGCAGGCGCTGTTATTTTAGGCGGTATAAAACGTATCGGAACGGTAGCAGCAAAATTGGTACCCTTTATGGCACTGGCCTATATCGTTGGGGCATCAACAATCATCTTGCTGCATATCAGTGGTCTACCAGCAGCATTCAAACTCATCATCAATGATGCATTTACCGGTGAAGCAGTCGCCGGAGGCAGTATCTGGATGGTAATCCGCTGGGGTGCTGCTCGTGGCATCTTTTCCAATGAAGCAGGACTGGGTAGTGCACCGATAGCTCACGCAGCTGCTAAAACCAAAGACCCTGTGCGCCAGGGTATGATCGCCATGCTTGGCACATTTATCGATACCATTATTGTCTGTTCCATGACTGCATTGGTTATCATTTTGACTGGCGTGTGGAATGCCGATGTAACCGGAGCACCTTTGTCATCATTGGCATTTAATACAGGTTTACCTGGCCCCGGTGGTTATATTGTAACATTTGGACTGGTTATATTTGCCTTTACCACGATCCTCGGTTGGAGTTATTACGGTGAGAGATGTGCCGAATACCTGTTCGGTGTTAAGGTGATTCTGCCCTATCGAATACTCTGGATTGTCTCAATTTTTATTGGTGCAATAGGTGCCAAAGAAAATCTTGAACTAGTGTGGACTTTTGCTGATGTATTAAATGGATTGATGGCAATACCAAACCTGATCGCTATTATGCTTCTCAGCCCGGTGATCTTTTCTGTCACCCATGAATATTTAAAGAACTTAAAAAATAATGCCTGACTTACCGAACGATATTGAAGAAGTCGTTGCTAATGCTTTAAAAGAAGATGTAGGAAGCGGTGACCTGGCCGCCAAATTGATTGCCGGTGAGGCACAGACAAAAGCAAGCGTTATGACCCGTGATAAAGCATTACTTTGTGGTACTGCCTGGTTTAATGAAGTGTACAAACAACTTGATAACAGCATCAATATAAACTGGCTTGTTGCAGATGGAGACCAATTAAAAGCTGATCAGAGTATATGCGAGATAACCGGTGCCGCCCGAAACCTTCTGACCGGGGAACGCACAGCACTCAATTTTTTACAAACACTCTCTGCTGCTGCAACGATAACAAATGAGTTTGTCACTTTGATATCCGATCTCAACACACAAATACTGGACACAAGAAAGACGTTACCCGGACTACGTAAGGCACAAAAATATGCCGTGTTATGCGGCGGTGGGATGAACCATCGTATGGGTTTATATGATGCTATCTTAATTAAAGAAAACCATATTTCTGCTGCAGGTAGTATTTATGAAGCAGTAAGTAAAGCCAAAATTCAAGATGTGCGGATCGAAATCGAAGTAGAAACCCTGGATGAACTACAACAGGCTTTGGCTGAAAATGTAGACAGCATTTTACTGGATAATTTTAATCTTGAAGATTTACAACAAGCAGTGGTTAAAGCTAAAGGCAAAGCAAAACTTGAAGCATCTGGAAATATTAATAAAGAAAATCTCCGGTCTATTGCTGAGACCGGAGTTGATTTCATATCGATTGGATCGTTAACAAAACATGTCCGTGCTATCGATTTTTCAATGCGCTTTAGTAAATTCTCAGGTTAAAGTTTACTTTTAACGAGTTCGTAAATCTCTTCAGTCAGCGCGTCCATTCCAACCAACGTATCTTCCAATTGTTTTTGGCGATCATTAGCAAACTCCTCATCTTTGATGCCACCAATATTGATATAAACATTCAATGCGGCACTTCTTAGTGCGGCCTGCCCAGCCAAAACAGCGACACCTGCATCACTGATTACATTCTTGTTGCCTTTTTCGGCAATAGGTTTGCTCAATTTAATAACTTCAGCGGCAGCTTTAGCACAAGCGAGTGGTACATCGGTGGCTTCTTTCAATGCCGCCTGGATCTTTTCAGATCGAGTTGCCTTTTCCTCCTCAGTTTCTTTGGGCATACCATAAGCAGACATAACACGATTAAATACATCAACATCTGCTTCTATCATATCGGTTAATTGATTACGAAGCTCTTCTGATTTATTCAAGATATCTTGAGACTCAGCATCAACATCTTCATAACCTTTTTTGCCTACTGTGAAATTTGCTACCATGCTGATCAAAGCAGCGCCCATCGCACCGATAATTGCTGCAGCACTTCCGCCTCCAGGAGTCGATGACTTGCTTGCCAGTTCATCCAGAAATATCTGGATAGATTTGTCTTTTATCATGCTATTTTCCTCAAAAATTTCAAACCGACGATTATAAGCCAGATTGCCTCTCGTCTAAAATGCCATCCAATAATTTTTATTAATAACATATTATATGTGATAAGGGATTGATTTAATTTAAAAAGCCAAATTATTCAATATCTGTTATACAATAGCCGCCTTTAAAATTAAACCAAATTAGCTCAATAAAAATAATTAATATTTCAAAGAGGAAGAATAATGAAAAAGCTTCTTTTTCAACTTGATACTGATACCCATCCTGCAGTGTTTGATACTGTTGTTGCTTACGATGGTGGTGCAGATCATGTGATTGGTCATGGAAATTGCCATGAGGATAATATCCAAGGGTTAGTAGAAGGCACAATCTTTACACGAGCACCAAAAGAGAAAAAAAATACGGCTATATTTGTGGGTGGTAGCGATATGATGGCCGGAGCGCATCTCTTCAATGCGGTGCAAAAACATTTCTTCGCTGATTTTAGAGTGTCCGTGATGCTGGATAGTAATGGAAGTAATACGACTGCTGCCGCGGCAGTGGCCAAGATGCTTTCTGATGGCTCAATCTCTGGGAAAAAGGCCGTTGTACTGGCCGGGACTGGTCCGGTCGGTCAACGTGCAGCATATATGTTGCACCATGAAGGGGCCCAGGTTTCATTAACATCGCGCTCAATGAAAAAAGCGGAACGGGTTTGTAAAGAAATAAAACAACGGTTTAATATCGATGTTAAACCATTGCTCGGTGATAGTTATGAATCCCGTGGTGAAGCTTTAAAAGAGGCACAGATCGTTCTCGCTGCAGGTGCAGCCGGCGCTGAATTGATAAAAGAAGCACAATGGCAAGCTATTCCTAGTATCAAGGTTATGGCAGATGCCAATGCCACACCTCCACTTGGTATCGGTGGTATCGATATGATGGATAAGGGTAAGGACAGACATGGTAAGATTATCTGGGGGGCTATCAGTTTTGGCACATTGAAACTTGCCGTGCATCGTGCGTGCATTGAAAAATTGTTTGAAAGTAATGACCAAATATTTGATGCTGAAGAAATCTTTGCCCTTGCCAAAGAAATGGCATAACTTTGTTTAAGATTAAATTAAGTAACTACACCTTATAATTGTAAATACACTTAAATTAATAGTTGCCTTGTCTAAAGAATGGTGCATAAAGATAACCATAATTGGCTCTCTCAATTTATATTATGGTTGTTCTTTATTTTTGCATCATTAGGAATTAATAATACTCAAGCAGAAAGCTTTGAAGAAGGTAAGGAAGCCTATCAAGCCAAAGACTATAATCGCGCATTGGAAATCCTCGAGCCACTTGCAGAGCAGGGCAACTCACAGGCTCAGGTGACTTTAGGCATCATGTATGACAACGGTCATGGTGTTCCACTCGATCAATCAGAAGCAATTAAATGGTATATAAAAGCAGCCAAACAGGGAGTCCCAGTCGTTCAACACGACGTAGGTGTGAAATATTTCCAAGGCCAGGGCGTTAAGCAAGACTATGAACAAGCGGCTTATTGGTGGGAACAGTCAGCTAGTGCCGGCCTGTCAGAATCCCAATTCAATCTTGGATTAATGTATTACCGTGGTCTTGGCATAGAGCAGGATTACAAAAAAGCATCGGAGCTTTTTTTTGCCGCAGCAAAACAAGGGCATGGTAATGCGCAATATAGTCTGGCAGTAATGTATGCTTTCGGCCAAGGCGTAGAAAAAGACTTTACACGCGCATTGCCCTGGTTCAGAAAATCAGCAGCGCAAGGTGTTGCACAAGCCCAGTTCAATCTTGGTGTACTTTACGAAAACGGCCACGGTTTAGAAAAAGACCTAAAAATAGCGCGCGAGTGGTACCAACGTGCTGCAACCCAAGGGCTGCAAGATGCCAGTAAAAAGCTTGCTGAACTGGATAAATTAAAATCTACCGATGTCATTACACATCCCGATGCATCATCATTATCATTGGCTTCCCCTCCTCCTACAATTGCTTCCACTACGCCTCCTACCCATCCTGTTTCAAAAAGCGGTATAAAAAGGGAAGACTGGGTAAGACTGCAACACCCCAAGACCTATACTTTACAATTGAGTAGTGTTCTAAATGAAAAAGATGTCGTAAAATTTATAAAAGAAAATAACCTGGGAGACGAAGCGGCATATATTAAAGTTGTGGTAAAAGGGATTACCCGTTTTACTGCACTATACGGTGCCTTTAATACTTTTGAACAAGCACAGAATGCAATTCTGAAATTGCCAAAAAATATTCAACAAATTAAGCCCTGGGTTAGAAATTTCGGAATACTGCAAGAACTGCTAAAAAAAAGCTAACTTCTCTACTTGAATTGAAGACAATAAAGACTATAACAATTATATGATATGTTAATTACCGGAATAAATAACCTGTATTTGCACTATGGCTAGATTTAATGAAATTCTGACGGGGACAACTGAAGAACTTGTCAAAATTTTCTATCTGTATGAAGGTGATATGCAGGAAGATAGCGAGCTAAAGCGAAAAACTATAGCAAAATTAATTAAATTAAAAACCGCACAATTAACATGTGCAATCGGATTTAATCAAAATATTGAAGAATTGACAGATATCCTACCAATTCTGGGCTATGAAAATATTGATGAATTAACAAAAGATAGAAATGATATATTTATTAATGATACCTATAGAAAATTATCGCTAGATAATATTTTGGCCATCTATGAGGCTGTAAAGGGCAAACAACAAATGTTACAGGTAATGCAGTATCTGCTGGAGGGGAGGCTGGCAAGCATTGAGTCGAAGATAGAACAAACCGTGAACTCAATGATCATAGAAAAATACAAGGCAGAAATGAGGGCCATTTATTCGGATAATATCGCCGATATTGATTTTGCAGAAAACCGTTTGAGCAAAACAGATAGTGGCTTCCGTGCTTTACTAAATGAGGTTACTATTATAGCTGAAAGCAAAATACTGCCTGCAGGAGATATTTTTTTCAGGGAAACAATATTACCTGAGGAAAAAAGAAAATTACTGAATAAAGGGATGATTCCCATTGATTTAATTGAAGCGAGACTAGAGGAAAAACATATATCAAAACAAGAAAAAAAAATGTTACTCGACTACATTAATCTTAGCAGAAAAAAAGATAAACCCGGAGCTGATTCATGATTAGTTTTACTGAACTTTTAACAGCGTCTGATGAAAATTTGGTAAAATTATTTTATAAGCTAAAACCGGGTGATGATCCGGATTTTATAAAACGAATTAATAGAATTGCAAAGCAACTAGGACTAAATCATTCTCAGGTTGTTTGTGCGCTTGGTTTCAATAAGCATATCCGTGATTTAACCGATATAGTATCTACGCTGGGATTCAGATCATACAAACTGTTGTCATATCGTCAGAATGAATTATTTACTACTGATACCTATCAACAACTTCCAATCGATAACATACTCGATATATATTCGGAACACCTCGAAGATGAACAAATCCTGACTATGATTCGAGAATTACTTGGACCGAGGCTCGAACATATAGAGGCCGACATAGAAAAAAATGATGACCCCTCACAGATCATCAGCTACCGGATGGAAATCCATGCCATCTATGGATCAGGTATTGCGGACAAAAACTTTGCAGAGGCACGCATAAATAAGGATATTGGGAAATACCGCCTGCTAGCGAATGAATTGAATGTCATTGTCGAAGCCGGACTAGTGCCAGCGAGTAATTTTTTCTTTATGGATGCCATCTCACTTGAAGAAAAACGTGGCCTGATAGAGAACAAACATATCCCCAATGATATGGTAAAAAACCGCCTGCAAAATTCACAAATCTCGGAAGAAGAACGGGATATGTTGGAAGCATTCATCTAATTTATTCCTGACAATATTATTCATTTTGTTATTCCTGCAGTTAGGAAATTTTCCTATAACTATTTGTCTTTTCTCACTATGCATGGATCTCTTATATGTATAGTCTTATTCACTGTTCTTTGACTAAATAATAATAACAATCGCCGTATAACGGTAATTCAGGTTTGAGAGGAAATGCAGCACAAAACCAAATCACTATTTATATGCATAGCAGCAATTGTCATACCCTCTGCTGGTAATGCGACCGAGACCACTAGCAACGCAAACAGTTCGATTGAAGAGATAGAAGTCATTGGTATAACACCAACCAGCAGTATCGGCCTTCCTAAAGAATTAATCCCTTATCAAGTACAGTCGGCCACAAGTGAAGATATTGAACGGGCACAGAGTCTTAGCTTGACCGATTTCATGAATCGAAACCTCGGCAGTGTCCATATTAATGAAGCTCAAAGCAACCCTTTGCAACCAGATGTTCAGTTCCGTGGATTTACCGCCTCACCGTTACTCGGTCTACCACAAGGTATCGCAATTTATCAAAACGGTGTCCGCATTAATGAACCTTTTGGCGATTCAATCAACTGGGATCTCCTGCCAGCATCAATCATAAGCTCTATTGATTTGATAGGGGGATCAAATCCACTGTTTGGATTAAATACTCTCGGTGGTGCTTTATCCATCAAGACTAAGAATGGTTTTACGCATCCCGGGCATAGCTTTGAAACTTATGGTGGCTCGTTTGAGAGGATCGTGACCACACTGGAGTCAGGTGATAATGACGGTACCTGGGGCTATTATATTACTGCCAGTTATTTTGACGAAGAAGGCTGGCGCGATGCCTCACCATCCAATGCACATAATTACTTTGGCACTTTAAGTTATCAAACAGATGATAGTACGTTGGACCTGAGCATCAGCCGTGGTAACACTGACCTGATTGGTAATGGCCCTCTACCGGTAGAACTTCTTGCACTTGATCGAGAGACGGTATTTACCTCACCGGACCAGACAGAAAACGATCTTTACATGATCAACCTGCAGGGAACCCACTGGTTCTCAGACACAATACAATCCGCAGGTAACATTTTCTACCGTGTTAATGATACGGACACATTAAACGGTGACGCTACAGAGTTTGAGGAATGTACAATCGGTGCAGGTGTTGCCCCACCAGCAGGATTTGTGGTCGGTGATGATGTATTGGCTGATGAGTTTGACGATGCAAATAATAACGGTGTCTGTGACCTAGGCGAGACATTTGAGTTTGTAGAAGAACAAAATGGAAATGGCGTTGCATCTAAAAACACAAATGGCACTGAGCGTAATGCACTTAATAATATCAGTACACGTGAACAGGAAGGCTTTGGCAGTACGTTCCAAACAACTTTTTTAAATGATCTGTTTAACCGCAACAATCAATTTATTGTGGGTGCAAGTTATCAGCAAGGTCTTATCGATTTTTTTCAAGCAACAGAAATTTCGACCTTGTTATGTGAATTCAACGGCACAGATTGTACGCTCCCTAAAGCCGATCGCAGCACTGTCGGAACCGGATTATTTGCTGTCGGAGAAGGGACAAAAATTAAATCCCATAACCGAAACTGGTCAATCTATTTAACGGATACCATCAATCTTACCGACCAACTCGCATTGACTGTCTCAGCCCGTTATAACAACACCCATATTGTCCTGGGTGATCGAAGTAATGAGAGTAATTTGGTCGATCCAGACGATCCTGCTGCATTAAATGGCGAACACGACTACCAGCGTATTAACCCAGCTGTCGGTCTAACTTTTGAAGTCAGTCCTGAACTGGGTATTTATGGCGGTTATAGTGAATCATCCCGTGCGCCCACACCGATTGAATTACTCTGTGCCGATCCGGATGCACCCTGCAGTCTGCCGAATGCTTTTCTATCCGATCCACCTTTGGATCAAGTGGTAGCTGAAAGTTGGGAAGGCGGTGTGCGCGGTACCGTATTGGGCGATATTGATTATCAAATCGGTGTTTTCCACACCATAAATAAAGACGATATTATTTTTACAAGTACCGGCGGTGTTGGTTCCAATGAAGGTTTCTTTCAGAATATAGGCAAAACTCGTCGCATTGGAACTGAACTCGGCCTGCTAGGGGCATGGAAAGACCTGGACTGGTCGATTAACTATAGTTTTGTGGATGCCACCTTCGAAACAGGTTTCCAGGCCGCCAGTGCCAACCACCCATTAGCAGATGCCAATGGTGAAATTACTGTGCAGGAAGGCGATCGCATTCCGGGAATACCCCAACACACTCTAAAGATTGGTGGTGATTATTATGTATCACCCAAACTAAGCGTTGGTGGTAACTTGTTATACAACTCCGATCAATTCCTACGCGGGGATGAAGCTAATCTGCTGGAGACAGTCGATGGTTATGCGATTGTCAATATATATGGCAATTATCAGCTAACACAACATTTCTCATTATTCGCACGAATTAATAACCTGTTTGATAACGACTACGAAACCTTTGGCCTTTTAGGGGAACCTGATGAAGTATTCCCTGCATTTACTGATGCGCGCTTCCTTGGGCCGGGCGCACCGATATCCGGTTTTATAGGGATCAAGATCATAATTTGATCTTGTTCCGTGACCTCCCACTCAGAGGTAAACTTAAACGGGCACGCAAGTGCCCGTTTTTTTAGATATATTACATCTCTTTTTTTATTTTATTTAATAACATATCTAAATCTGATTTAACTACTGTTACGCGTTGTTTAATGGATTTCAAAAAATCAGCATTCAAATGAAAGGGTTTTTTTCGTTACAGAAAGTACTTAATGCTTACTAAGCTAATTATTGATCTTTACTTAAACCACAAAGCTCCGTATATATTCTCTGGGCAGTAGGAAAATCAGGTTTCAATTTCAATGCTTGCTGGTAGTGCGTGCATGCGGTTCTGGTATTTCCTTTTAGTGCATGCGCATAACCGAGGTTGTAATGTATCATTTCGTTATGGGGATCAATCCGGACGGCCTCAGAGAGTTGTATAAGTGCTGCATCAATCTTCCCTTGACTAATATAGATGCCTCCCAGATTATTATAGGGTTTTACATCATGAGGCTTTAACCTGATTGCCTCGTTATAATGGTTTATCGCCTGTACATCATTTCCCTGTCGTTGCATATTATTCCCAAGATTATAGTGTGTTT
>CAZCXC010000153.1:0-10283 GCA_964502505.1 uncultured Enterobacteriaceae bacterium | reverse complement strand
ACACTAGGTTGCCTTGTTCCGGTTTTTTACGTGGGCGTTTTTTGTGGCGGATAACAAAGGGGGTTGAATCAATTTTTACACGAAGTGCTTCCAGATAGACAGCAGCATTTTTTGCATCTTTACCGGGAAATACAATAGCAAATTCTTCGCCACCATATCGATAAGCTGTACCACCACCTTCAACTTCACTTAAATGTACGGCCAGCATTTTGAGGATATCATCACCAACGTCGTGACCATAAGTATCATTTAATTTTTTAAAGTGATCAACGTCAGCCATGGCAATAGTATAGTTTTTACCAAGTGATTCCAGTTTTTGTTTCAACGCACGACGTGAAGGTAATTGTGTCAATTCATCTTTATAAGCAAGATGGTATGAATGGATAATAATGGCGGTGATAGTGATAATACCGGCCAGAATGAAATAGACAGTTGTAATTTGTTTATCGTTGACATGGTGTAGTGCCAGCATGATAGCCGCAAGAATTAGAATCCAGGCATAGCGTAGTTGACTCCCTCTTATTACCCAATCAGTAATCAAAACGAGCAAGGATATCACCATAATAATTAATGCTGGTTGCTTAATAGCAGACATATAGGATGGATATAACTGCACATCAAGTATGTTGGAAATACTTAATTTATTTGAAACCACTAACCAGGTGATAATGGCTATTTGAATTGCGACAAATGACAGTCGCTTCAGGCCATGCTGGTTTAAAATGCCACGTTCCTTTAAGAAGTTAAATATTGCAAAATTGACAGGGATAAAAACACACAATAGATCGAACAGTAAAATTTTTTGAGAAGTGGAAAGAGCAACACCCCAGAGATAATTCTGAAATGACCAGAAACTGACACCAAGAATTATCAGTAAGTTGAATTCCCTGCTGTTATAAAATAACCAACAAAGAACCAGTCCGAGTAGAAAGATGAAATAGGGCAGTCTATATAAATTTTGCTCAAACGTAATGGGTAAGATTGACCACTCCTGAATCAGTATCGGTAAAAATAATAGGAGTAAGGAAAAGAGGGCATACAAAACTCCATTTTTGGCAAAATTCACTGTATATATAAACTAGAATATAGATTTAATAAATCTTATAAAATACTGATAAGTATAATAATTATATCAGACTTTATTTGTATTACCAATATATAAAGCTCATTTATGCTGCTTCGTGATTATTTTGTCCACCAATCGCGGAAAGCATTGTGTCTTGAGGTGGCTTTTTGTTGTCGGCTTCCGGAAAATCCAGGGAATAATGGAGTCCACGGCTTTCTTTTCGCTTTAATGCGGAGCGAATAATAAGATCAGCAACGGTTGTAAGGTTACGCAATTCAATCAGGTCATTGGTAATACGGAAATTGCCATAATGTTCTGCGATTTCGGTTTTAAGTAATTCAATGCGGCGTTGTGCACGGTGTAAACGCTTTGTGGTGCGCACTATACCCACGTAGTCCCACATAAAACGCCGAATTTCATCCCAGTTGTGTGACACCACAACTTCCTCATCTGAATCAGTAACCTGGCTTTCATCCCAAGGTCGTAGTGTGTCAGGCATATTAATTTTGGGTAATTCAGTGCGTATATCCTGATATGCGGCATGTGCGAAAACCACACACTCTAATAGTGAATTACTGGCCATGCGGTTGGCCCCATGCAAGCCGGAGCAAGTAACCTCACCAATGGCATATAGTCCAGGTATATCAGTACGGCCATTCTTATCTATCACAATGCCACCGCATGTGTAATGAGCAGCAGGGACAACGGGGATCGGGCCCGCAGAAAGGTCAAAGCCAAATTCCATGCATAGAATAAAAATATTTGGAAAGTGTGTCGTTATAAACTCTTTAGATTTATGGCTGATATCTAGGTAAACACAATCATGTCCCTGTCTTTTCATCTCGTGGTCAATGGCACGCGCTACAACATCCCGCGGTGCCAGTTCAGCCCGGGGATCATATTTATGCATGAAGGGTTCACCGTTTGTTAGTAAGAGTTTTGCACCTTCTCCGCGTAGCGCCTCAGAAATTAAAAACGATTTTGCTTTTGGGTGATAGAGACATGTAGGATGAAATTGAACAAACTCCATATTGGCAATTACGCAACCTGTGCGCCAGGCCATGGCAATGCCATCTCCGGTACAAATATCAGGGTTGCTGGTGTAAAGATAGACCTTGCCTGCGCCACCAGTGGCTAATACGATAAATTTTGCCCGAAATACATGAACTTTGTCACTTGACTGGTCATAAACGTAGGCACCAACACAGCGGTTATTTGGTTGGCCGGCTTTTTTACCTGTGATCAGATCAACAGCCGCGTGGTTTTCATAGAGTGTAATGCTAGAATGGTCCCGCACCTTACTTTCAAGCGTCGTTTCAATGGCCCGACCGGTAGCATCTTCAGCATGAATAACCCGCCTGTGGCTGTGCCCGCCTTCCTGATGGAGGTGATAATTACCGGTAGTGTCTGTTGTTTTGGTGAAACTTACACCAAGATCGATTAACCATTGAATGCTTTCACGGCCATGCTCAACTACAAAGCGAACAACATCAGGTTTACACAGACCAGCGCCAACATTCAATGTGTCCTCAACATGCGATTCAATAGAATCACAAGTATCCAGTACAGCGGATACGCCACCCTGAGCATAAAATGTGGCACTTTCCTTGAGTTCACTTTTGGAGAGAACGGCAACCTCAGCATGTTCAGCCAGCTGCAAGGCAAGGCTTAGGCCCGAAGCACCACTGCCAATGATGAGCACATCATGTTGGTATTGGTCCGTCATAAAAGTTAAGATAACATTATCGCATATAAGCGTAAGCTATTGATTAGAACACTATATTGGAGCTTTTACTTGGTCACTGGGCCTATATTAAGGTGCTAGGAAGTTAATTTATGAATAATAACATAAAGGGTTGTCATGCATGGGCGAAGGTGCCACTGATCAAGAATTAGTAGAACGGGTAAAACAGGGTGATAAAACAGCATTCGATCTACTGGTAATAAAATACCAGCAGCGAATTATTAATCTGGTCTCCCGTTTTGTGCGTAACCAGAGTGATGCGCAGGATGTCACACAAGAGGCTTTTATCAAGGCATACCGCGCCATGCCTAATTTCAGGGGGGAAAGTGCTTTTTACACCTGGATGTATCGTATCGCGGTAAATACGGCTAAAAACCACCTGGCAGTACAGTCTCGACGGCCGGTAGCTGCAGAGCGGGATATCACAGAAATTGAACAAATTGAGGGTGATAACGCTCTAAAGGACTATGCAACCCCGGAGCATATGTTGCTTAGAGACGAAATACAGGAAACTATAGTTAAGGCAATTGAAAATTTGCCTGATGATTTGAAGATGGCAATCACATTGCGAGAAGTTGAAGGGTTAAGTTATCAAGATATTGCGTCAGCTATGGATTGTCCTATTGGGACAGTCAGGTCGCGGATTTTCAGGGCGCGAGAAGCAATAGATAATCAACTTGAACCGCTACTTAAATGAATACAGGTAAATTACGAATGAGTGAGAACAACCGAGAGCAAATTTCCGCATTAATGGATGATGAATTAGGGAATGAGCCCAATTCTGTTTTACAGGAATTAGGCAAGGATGATGAGCAAAGACAAATCTGGACACGATATCATCTCATTGGAGATTGTTTGCGTGGAAAATTGCCAGAACATATCGATCTTGATATCGCAGATAGAGTAAGAGAGGCTATACAATCAGAACCTAGCATCTTGGCACCATCTCACACTACAAACTTTTTAAAACCTGTTTTGGGATTTGCCATCGCCGCTTCAGTTGCTGTCATAGCCATACTAGCAATTCAACAAACAAATACTACGCCATCACTTTCAGTTCCTTCTCAATCTATAGCAATACAACAATCCACTCCAGTAACACAGCAGTTAGCCAGTAATCTTGTTGCGCAAGGAAACACTCAGCGTGTTCAGCAATTACCGGTTTCTACTCATATTAATGTGGGTTCCCGCTTAAACCGATATTTGGTAAATTATAATGAATATCGTGCTAATGTCGGCATACGGAGCATATTACCTTATGTCAGAATTGTATCTTATGAAACTGAAGAGCAGGAATAGCACACTGAAAAATTCATTTTTTAAATGCCTGTCACTGATTTTTTTACTCTGGTTATCAGAAACTGTAGTAGCAGATAATTCATCACATCAAGCGCGACAACTGATTAATCAGATGTCACAAGCTACGCGCCTATTAAATTATGATGGTACCTTTGTTTATAGCCGTGGCGAACGTATGGACACGATGCGTATTATTCACAAGGCAACCGAAGATGGCGAACGTGAACGACTTGTATCGCTTACTGGCCATGCTCGTGAGGTTATTCGCGATCACCAGTCAGTCACTTGTATCTTTCCTGATAATAAGGCTGTAATGGTAGAAAAAAGCAGACCACGACAATTATTAAGTGGCCAGTTACCAGAACCCATAGAAAAAATTTCGGAGCATTATGATTTTTCAGTTGCAGGAAAAGAACGTGTAGCTGGTCGTAGTACACAAGTAGTTAGTATTGTACCTAAAGATGACTACCGCTATGGATATCAACTTTGGATAGATGAAGAAGTCCAGCTTTTACTTAAATCCGAGTTGAAAAACAGCAAAGGAAAGTCATTAGAGCAAATTATGTTTACCCAGATTAAAATTATGGATGAAATACCCGATCGTTTGCTGGAACCAGCCATCACAGGCACAGGGTATACTTGGTATAATAATGCTTCTGATGAAGCGCCCGTTAGTTCAGGTAATAGTCATTGGAAAGTAACCTGGATGCCTAATGGGTTTGAAATGAGTGACCATGAAAAGCAGGTTACGTTAACAGGGACAGCGCCTATTGATCATATGGTTTATACAGATGGACTGGCTATTGTTTCTGTATTTGTTGAAAAATTGAATAATGATCCAGATATATTGAATAATGATCCAGATATAATGGAAGGAGCTTCAAATTTGGGTGGTGTAAATGCCTTTGCTACATTGGCAAATGGTTTCCAAATCACTGCAGTCGGGGAGGTTCCGCAAGAGACAGTTCAACTCATGGCCAATTCGGTTATTCAAAATAGATAGCCATTTGTTTGCTTTCAGGGCCAGGTAAGTTATCCAATATCCATTCAATGGAAGAATTTATTTTTATTAGTAATAACAAAATATGATTTGGTGGAGATTATGAATTACGGTATGAAATACAAATTCTGCTTGTATAAGCAAACTTTATATTTGTTACTTATAAGCTTTGTATGTTTGACGCAGAATATTTATGCACGATCATTACCCGACTTTACGCCATTGGTTGAGGCTAATTCGGCTGCAGTTGTCAATATTAGTACTGCGTTAAAAAAAGTAACGTCAGGAAAGGGACCGCAGGAATTCAATATACCTGATATCCCTGAAAATAGTCCTTTTCATGATTTTTTTGAAAAATTTTTTGGTCAATTACCCAAGGGTATCGATCCATTTCAGGAACGTTCATCATTAGGATCCGGGTTCATTATTTCCAATGATGGATATGTAATTACAAATAATCATGTCGTTAAAGATGCTGAAGAAATTATTGTCCGTTTAAATGATAGACGTGAGCTTGTGGCAAAAATTATTGGCATAGACGAACGCAGTGATATTGCTGTATTAAAAATTGAAGGTGAGAATTTCCCCATGTTGAAACTGGGTGATTCTTCAAATCTGAAAGTAGGTGAATGGGTGTTGGCGATAGGATCGCCTTTTGGGTTTGATTATTCAGTGACACAAGGAATTATTAGTGCGATAGGCCGAAGTTTGCCAAATGAAAATTATGTTCCTTTCATTCAAACAGATGTTGCGATAAATCCAGGAAATTCAGGTGGCCCATTGTTTAATCTTGATGGTAACGTCATTGGGGTAAACTCACAAATTTATAGTAGAACAGGCGGGTTTATGGGCTTGTCTTTTGCTGTACCTATTAATGTTGTAAAAAATGTTTATAAACAGATTCGTGATAAAGGGCATGTCTCACGTGGTTGGCTGGGTGTACTTATACAAGATGTCACACGTGAACTCGCTGAGTCTTTTGGCATGGGGAAACCACATGGTGCTTTGGTAGCTAAAGTGCTACCTGATAGTCCTGCTGAAAAAGCAGGATTTGAGGTGGGCGATGTAATAGTTAAATTCAATGAACAAAGCGTAAGTTTTTCATCGGATTTGCCACCGCTGGTAGGCAGTAGTGAAATTGGTGCGCGTTTGCCAGTTGAAATAATGCGTCGTGGCAAAACAAAAAAATTACATGTGAAAATTGCTGAATTACCGACCGATAATCAAATAATTGCAGAAGGTAAAAACGGAGGCAGTGTTTCAGGTAATGCGTTAAATTTAACAGTAAAAAATTTAACAGCTGAACAAAGGGAAAAGCTTGCAATAGATGAAAATGGAGTACTGGTAATAACCATTACATCTGGTCCGGCACATACAGCAGGGGTGCGGAAAGGTGATGTTATTTTGTTGATCAACAATGTGAAAGTCAAAGATGTTGAGCATTTTGAACAACTTGTTGCAGATCTACCAAAAGAAAAATCGATTCCTATATTGATACAGCGAAGAGGAGGCCCGATATTTTTGGCCATAAAATTAGCAGATAACTCTTGAGCATTGAATTTACTATCTATAGCCGCCTTGACTGCCATTTATGTGATGAAATGGTGAACCAACTTTGTACCTTAGAACAAGTTGCTGCTGAGCAAATTAATAGGGTCAACATTGATGCTGATCCTGCTTTAGTGGAGCAATATGGAACGCGCATTCCTGTGCTGCTTGTTAATAGCGAAGAGCTTTGCCATGGTCATTTAGACAGGGATGCTGTTATCAACTTTATAACAAAGAAGACTATCTGCTCTAATTAATTTACAAGTATTTGCTTTCTCCAGCTAACGGATATGTTTATGTTGATTGACATATACGCTAGAATCGCCCGCTTATTTTTAATATTCTTCATATGGTTATCATGTTAAATGCTAGTTATTGGTTCCGGGTTGTGGCCAGTTTTATCATCCAAGGTGGTAGTGTAATTCAGATATTCGGAATCTAATGGAACAACAATATATCCGCAATTTTTCTATCATCGCCCACATTGACCATGGTAAATCAACACTGGCCGATCGGTTTATTCAATATTGTGGAGCATTGAGTAAACGTGAAATGGCAGACCAGGTATTAGACTCTATGGATCTGGAGCGTGAACGCGGCATTACGATAAAGGCCCAAAGTGTTACTCTGAAGTATAAGGCTAAAGATGGAAAAACTTACCAGCTCAACTTCATTGACACACCTGGACATGTAGATTTCAGTTATGAAGTGTCTCGTTCACTCGCTGCTTGCGAGGGTGCATTACTTGTCGTAGACGCCGCACAAGGTGTTGAAGCTCAGAGCGTAGCAAATTGTTTAACTGCTATTGAACTTAATCTTGAAGTTATCCCTGTACTAAACAAGATTGACTTGCCGTCTGCTGATGTTGACCGTGTAGCGAATGAAATAGAGGAAATTATAGGACTTGTAACAAACGATGCAGCTCATGTAAGCGCAAAAACAGGGGAGGGCGTTAGTGAACTTTTAGAACTAGTCGTATCTGATATTCCTTCGCCAAGTGGTATAGGAAATGCGCCATTAAGGGCATTAATTATTGATTCCTGGTTTGATAATTATTTAGGCGTAGTTTCTCTTGTTAGGATTGTTGATGGAGTGTTACCAATTGATAAAAAGATACGCGTGATGTCATCTGGACGAGATTATTTGGTTGATGAGGTAGGTGTATTTACACCTAAGCGTAAATCAAAAGACATACTAAATACGGGTGAAGTGGGTTATGTCGTAGCAGGGATTAAAGATATCGATGGTGCACCTGTAGGCGATACGCTGACATTAACTGAAAGCCCTTCTGAAACATTATTACCAGGATTTAAATCTATAAAACCACGTGTATTTTCCGGACTATACCCAATTGATTCAGCAAACTATGAATCATTTCGCGAAGCACTAGCAAAACTTAAACTTAATGATGCAGCATTACATTATGAACCTGAAACATCTCAGGCATTAGGTTTTGGTTTTCGTTGCGGTTTTTTAGGCCTGCTTCATATGGAAATAATTCAAGAACGTCTAGAGAGAGAATATGATCTTAATCTTATTACGACTGCTCCAACTGTCGTTTATGAAGTTGAGACAACAAGTAATGATACATTGCTTGTAGACAACCCAGCCAAATTACCACCCACAGATAAGATTAAAGAAATAAGAGAGCCTATTATTTTTGCTGATATTCTTGTGCCACAGGAATATCTAGGCAATGTAATTACACTCTGTATTAAAAAGAGAGGCGTGCAGAAAAAATTACAGTATTTAGGTAAGCAAATATCGCTTGGATTTGAATTACCCATGAGCGAGGTGGTGCTGGATTTTTTTGACAAATTAAAATCGGTCAGTCGAGGTTATGCTTCTTTTGATTATCATTTTGTACGTTTCGAAGCGGCAAAATTAGTGAAACTTGATATTTTAATTAATACAGAGAAAGTAGACGCATTGTCATGTATTGTCCATCAAGAACAAGCACAATTCCGAGGCCGTGAATTATCTGAAAAAATGAAAGAATTTATCCCAAGACAAATGTTTGAAGTGGCAATACAGGCGGCCATTGGTTCAAAAATTTTGGCCCGGCAAACAGTTAAGGCATTACGGAAAAATGTAACTGCAAAATGTTATGGTGGTGATATTACCCGTAAGCGTAAATTATTGGAAAAACAAAAGGCAGGTAAAAAACGCATGAAGCAATTTGGCTCTGTGGAAATACCACAAGACGCATTTATGGCAATACTCCATGTAGGGAAGGATAAATGAATATTGATTTTGCATTGATATTAGTATTATTTACATTCATTAGTGGAATTATCTGGGTAGTTGATAAGTTTATTTTTGCGCCGCAGAGAAAATTATCAGGCAAAACCGAGAGTCAGGACGAACCACTTATCGTTGATTATGCTAAGTCATTTTTTCCTATATTTTTAATTGTCCTGATTCTCCGGTCGTTTATTATTGAACCATTTAAAATTCCATCTGGTTCCATGATTCCAACACTATTGATTGGTGATTTTATCTTGGTAAATAAATACGACTACGGTATCCGTTTGCCGGTGCTCAATACTAAAATTATTGATAATGGGATACCTGAAAGAGGTGATATTGTGGTTTTTCGCTATCCGGAAAACCCAAGTATCCCTTATATAAAACGAGTTGTGGGCTTACCTGGCGACCAGATTGTCTATCACGAAAAGATATTATATATAAATGGTAAGCCCATGCCTCAAGAAATAGTGGGTCGGTATAAGGCAAATGGAGCAGATAAAGTCATGGATGGAGCATCACATCGACGCGAAAATTTAACAGGATATGAGCATGATATACTTGTAATTCCGGAAAGATTTTCACAGAATCTTGAAACTATCGTGCCGGAAGGGCATTATTTTGTTTTGGGGGACAATAGGGATAATAGTAGAGACAGTCGTTATTGGGGCTTTGTGCCAGATGACAATCTCGTGGGCAGAGCTTTTTTGATCTGGATGAATTGGCGTCACACGAAATTTTGGGATCTCGGCAGTTGGGAGGCCCAATGGAAAAGAATTGGTACAATGATGCAATGAACAATATCAGGAAGGTAAAAATTATGAAAAATATGATGAGAAAGCAACAAGGTCTTGGGTTCTGGGGTTGGTCTTCAACATTGGGCGCACTGGCTCTTGTTATCCTCTTCGGCCTACGTTTATTCCCTTTATACAATGAAAAATTGCAAGTGGATACTGCCATGCATTCAATATCTAACCGTCCGGATGCAGCAACCATGTCAACTCGCGATTTGCGAAAATATTTTGTACGTAACGCACAGATTGGTGGAACTAATCGGTTTGACTCAGGTAATATAAAAAATTATCTAAAAGTTAATAAAGCAAAAAAAGGGCAACCAAAATCATTTACTGTTACATATGAAGCCAGAAGTGAGCTCTTTGATGTTATATATTTATTGATTGTCTATGATAAGACCTTACCTTTAGGGGGTAGTAGTAAAAAGTGAATGAATGAAATATTTGTTCAACTGGAAAGTTCTTTAGATTATATTTTTAGAGATAAAATATTATTAACAACTGCACTGACACACCGCAGTGTTGGGCGTAATAATAATGAGCGACTAGAATATCTTGGCGATGCGTTGCTCGGATTTGTCATTG
>CAZCXC010000152.1:0-7159 GCA_964502505.1 uncultured Enterobacteriaceae bacterium | reverse complement strand
GCATACGCATAACTTTCGCATAGCGCTACTACCTGCATTGCCAGATTCAAATTCATAGCCAATTTAGCCACACTGGCTGCACCAACAGTACCGACATGAATTCGCTTAGATGATATCTTTGCAAGCACCGGTTCTATTTTTTCTACCACCTCTTTTTTACCACCAGTATAAAAAGGTATCTTGCGTTCAATTGCAGCGACCTTGCTGCCACCAATCAATGCTTCTACAAAATCCGCATTACAAGCTTCTACTCTCATCTTGAATTCAATATTTTCTTCCGGGATCACCGTAGCACATTGAACTACGATATGTTCATTCGTCAGTACCGGCTCGATTAAATCAAGGACATCAGAAACAGCTTGCCCATCACGCACAACAATAAACAAAACTCTGGCTTTGGATACTACTTCTTCTATTGATGCAACAAATTTTGGTGCTTCCGGCTGCTGTGTCCGGTTCCAACTCGCAGTCAATAATCCATCTTCTTCCAGATTATTTGCGATTGCCTTACCCATTATCCCAAGGCCAAGTACCGCACAACCTAGATTATTTTCTGATGAAGCGTTCATTTTATAGATCTCCGTCTAATTACAATTGCCATAGTTAGCTCTCCCTTGTTGATCCTGTCACCAACACTGACAAACATGGCGGATAGTGGAAGCGTAATCAAATAACTTAGTAAAACTATTACAAACCAGGCAATGACTGGAATTTTAAAAAAAGGTAACAAATAAAAAGCTACACAACTGATCACTGTAGCATGGATAATATAGATCCAAAGACCATGTTTATTAACCCATTTCAATACATCACTTTCGTTTTGTAGAAATGCATGTCCTCCATAAATAATCGCGAGAGTCCATACCAATGCATTAATGGATTGCAGTGTTTCATACCCGAGATCGCCCGTCTCGACAAGACCAGGTGTCATTCTGGCATACATGTAAACAGGCAGAGTTATCAGCCCGCTAATCAAAAAATATTTTCCAAATTTTAATACGGCCTGATTTAATACAGGCAAGCCCAAGATAAACAAACCGGAAAAATAAAAAACAATAAAATATAACGGATTTGGGTAAGGTAAAGCCGTTAGTCGTGCAACCATCAAAATGCCCACAACAACACCCATAGCAATCATTAAATTAAACGCAGAGTTGTTATCCATTATTTTTAATTGTAACCAGCGTAGAAGTGGTGCCAAAACTGGTGCAAATAAGGAAAACAGCATCAAGTAAATAAGAAACCACAAATGACTAACAGTAAATGTGCCGTTATAGCCATCCAGTGATTCGATAGTGAAAAATACAGGTAAGTAATTTATAAAACTTATGTCCGTGCCAGAGTGAAATAAATAAGCATAATATCCATTGACAGGTATCACGGTTAGCATGCCGATCACAAACGGAACCATTAATCGTTTAATGCGTTCAGTAATAAATTTAATAGTGCTTCGCCTATCTAGTGAGTAAACTGTCGATGCTCCTGCAATCATGAAAAACAAAGGCATTATCCAGACATCAGTACTGCGAGTGAATATTTCAAACCCGGCGAGTTGATCAACTTTCAGGTAAAACGGCGGCCAATCATAAATCCTTGCGCTATGGTAAGGAATCAATACAAGCACAGCCAGTGCCCGTAAATTATCCAGGTAGTAAATGCGCTGTTTCAATTAACTATTCTTTTAAATAATGGTTACCTTGTCGATAGTATCATTGAATTAACCTTGCTCTAATAAGTTACGCAGATCAATGACTGCCGCATTGGCACGCGAAATATAGGAAGCCAGCACTAGAGAATGATTGGCGAGAAAACCAAATCCTGTACCATTTAAAATCATCGGACTCCAGACAAAGTGTTGCGTTGCTTTGAGTTCACGAATGATCTGGCGCAGACTGACCAGGGCGTTTTTCTTTCGTAATACTTCATCAAAATCCTTTTCAATGGCCTGCATAAAATGGATTAATGCCCAGGTGGAACCACGTGCTTCATAAAATACATCATCGATCTCAAGCCATGGGGTTTTCACTGAAACTATTTTTGGTTTACTCGTTGATTGTGTTGCTGCGGTATCACCCTCCAGATCAGTATTAATCCGCTCCTGTCCAACACTAGCACTCAAGCGTTGTGAAAGACTGCCCAAACGTTTCTCAACAATGGCCAACCAGTCGCGCAGGTTATCGGCACGTGAATAAAACTGTGCATCCTGTTCGGACGTTTTAGACAAGCTACGCAGATATTTATCCAGTGCCTCTAACCCAACACGGTATTCCCCTTCTGTCGTCGGCAGGATCCAAGACTCGGTATTAAAATGAAATTGCGGATCGGCGATCATCAAATTCTTGTCTTCTGTTGATTGCGTTTGCGAACGACTGAAATCATTACGAAACGCTCGCACTAAATCACGTACCTGTGTTATCACGCCAAACTCCCAATTCGGAATGTTATCCATCAACACACCCGGTGGCATGATGTCATTACTTAAATAACCACCCGGTTTATCCAATACCATTTCCATCACATTAATCAATGTAGATGTGGTGATATAACCGGTCACCGGTTCTACGTCATTCCCTACCTTCTGTTGGGCAATGTATTCAACATTAAACTGATCAGGTTCGTTGTCCAGGAAAAACATCAGCGCCAAAATAAGCAACACATAGAGTACGATAAGTATACCTATACCTTTGCCTATCTTTGATTTTAAGGAACCGTTATCTAATTTTTCTATATCTTGCATATCCATATCATACAGTTATTAGGGTCTGATATTTTAACCACAGAAAACTCAGGGAATTTTAAATCAATCCTGTCTTTCAGTTCAGCTGTTAACGCCAGTCTTCCTGATCATTATTAAGTTCTACGTCAGGTTTTGAAGCAAGCTCGGCAATGACACAGAAGATAAGCACAACAAACCAACCCAAAATAAATATTAAAAGGCTCGAGCTGACAGATAAAGGCCATTCCAGGAAAGATACAACGACATTTTTAACACCCGTCCATCCCGGTTCATACATAGCAGACAGATCTATACTAAGTAACTCAGTTAAATTAATAAGAGACAAGCCCGTCCACTCTTCCGTTTTTAGCCAGAGGTATCCCTGGTAACACAAAATACTTAAAGGAACCAGGATACAACTGTATAAGATAACCATGAACGGAACGACAAGCATGTCCTCCAGTTTCTTATTGAATTCTTGGTTCATTCCTTAATGGTACTCCTTGAAACAGAAATTGGAAATCAATCAACATCTTTAAATTATCGAATCAAAAGGTTTAATAATATCTCCACTTACTTATCTCATATTCATACTGCCAACCGATCACTGTAGAGTGTGACATTCTGAAATACCTGATTCTTTTACCATCTGGTGGTTCTTTACCATCCACTTCAATTTCAACCTGTACAGCGACATCATCCCCTTTACCGCGTGCCTGGATGGATACAATCTGGATGTTATCCCGTGCTATGTTTTTTACCAGTGCTTCTATCTGTTTTTCTTTCCCAGAAGGGTTATCAATCATTTCCTGCAGTTGAGGCAATATATTTCTCGTGTACTCTGCGATCAACCAGGGCTTGATTATTTCCACTGCATCAGACTCAAGTGTCCTGTCTCTGTCTGAATATTGAAAAATAGTGAACGCCCCAATAAGCAGAAGCGCGATAAATGCCCATGGTCCTTTAAGCGTAATAGTTTTTTCAGTCATTTTGTCTAATTTTAATTGTTGGTACTGAAAGTTCAATTGGCCGGGCAAGGCGAAACCATTACGAAATAAAGATCTCTATCTTTAATAGAACATAAAAATAAATTTATGGAGTTACTTCTTATTAAGTAACTCTTTTAGATTCGCAAACGGTTTACTGGTCGTCGGCTTACTGGAAACTTCAGTGCCAGTACTTCCATCTGCTTCATAAATGTTCCTCGAATGTTCATTATCATGACAATACAAACATAACAATTCCCAGTTTGAACCATCCGGCGGGTTATTATCATGATCATGGTCTTTATGATGTACTGTGAGTTCATTCAGGTTATTTCGCGTGAACTCTCGTCCACACTTGCCACACACCCAGGGATACATCTTTAGTGCCTGCTCGCGGTAAGAATGGCCTCGTGTTTCGGCTTCTTGCCGAGATTGTGCAACTATGTCGTCAAGTTTGTTCACGATTTATGTAGTGCCCTTTAGCAGGTTGAATGAAACAGACCACCAACTGCTCTACCTTCCTCAGCCAACTCGTTATATAAACTCATTGCTTGATTGGTCTCGACAATGTGAAAAGGAATACCTTTACTTGCGAGTATCTCCTTTGTCTCCTTGCAGGTCTGCAGAGCAAGCAACATGCCACGTGACAGGACGATTTCTTTTGCGCCATGGTCCAGCAATTCAGTAATGTCTTCAGGCTGAATACCCGGTACGTGACGTGTGCCGGTTTCATTCCAATCCCATTCTCGCCCCCCACCGGGCCAAAGCTTAAAATCCTTACCGCCACCGACACCCTCAACAGTCATATGCCCCCAGTCAAGCTCGGTAATGTGTGGAGAATTATTTTTAGCAGGCGTGTTCATTATATTTTATTCTGTTACGTATAAGTTTAGTCAATTTATTGAGTAGAAAACCCATTAAATTCTTTCGTTTCAATTATTTTTAAATCAACATTAAGAACTATTGCCATTCCCGGGCCTTTCTGCAGCCAGTCCTGTAGTGTTCTGAGCTGTTTTTCTTCGCCACTTGCCATAACTTCAACCCGGCCATCGGACAGATTCTTCACCCAGCCGGTAAGCCCCAATAAGCGTGCTTGTTGTTGCGTATACATTCGAAAACACACACCCTGTACCCGACCGGAAACAAATACATGGATTGTTTTTTCCATTAATTACCTTGCAACCTGGCGCAGCAAGTGGCCAATCGGGACGTTCAATAATTCTTTTCTATTTTCACTGTTTTTGTTCAGTGTTTCACTTAGGGTTAATTGCCATTTATCAGAGTGATCACTAATTCCGCCCGGTAATTTACATGGTAAGAGGTGATAGAGATCAATCAACGTCACTTCATTCATATCTCTTGATAAAATCCATTTATCGGATGCATCGCGTGTGATCCAATTTTTTTTCTCCAACAAACCTAAAATTTCATTGATCAGGAGATGTGAAATTTTGATATTGCTGCGGCGTAATTCAAATGCTGATAAGTAATTCCCTTTATTTTGTGCCTGCCAAAGTTCAGCGATAATATGATACGCATCAAAAAAATCCCAGTGTGCATGTGTCGCTTTTTGTCCGCCTTTTTCCATCCTGAAGACAGAGAGTGAATAGGCAATCTGTGCACCGAATAAAATAATCACCCATGATAAATAGATCCAGATTAGAAACATGGGCATCACAGCCAGGGCACCATAGATCATTTGATATGTCGGCACGGCCTTAACATAAGCACCAAAAATAAATTTCGCAACTTCAAACAGGATCGCTGCAGTAATTCCACCAATCAATGCATAGCGCCGGTTGACATGGCAATTAGGTATCAATGTGTACATTAAGGTGAATGCAATCGTTGTTGTAAAAAATGGCATATAGGTCAATAACCTTGCCTTGAAATGCAGGGACGAATCCCAGGTATCAATTAACGGTAGCGCTAATAAATACGATGTCGAATAAAGGCCGATACCGACCAATATTGGCCCCAGGGTTAACATGGCCCAATAAATAAGGAATCGGGCAAGCGGATTACGCTTGGTGGTAACATTCCAGATCTTATTAAGCGCACTATCGATGGTTGCCATCATCAAAATTGCAATTAATACCAACGCAATAATACCTACAGCTGTTAACTGCGAGGCCTTGTAAGAATAATTGATTAAATATTCCCTGACTGTTTGTCCGAACGCTGGAACAAAATTACTGAAAATGAATTCTTGTATAATTTCATTGACATCCTTAAATACGGGTAAATTGCCAAAAAAACTGAACATCACTGCAATCAGGGGGACGATAGAAAGCAGTGTGGTATACGCCAGGGAGGATGACATCTGTAAACCACGATGTTGAACAAACTGGCTGAAACTCGTGCGAATAAAATACGCTAACCAGATCAGAATTGATCGAGTTTTTTTAACCGCTCGTGTAGCTAAATCAGAGTTTGATTCCATTGTGTTAGGTTCATTCATTGCACTTGCAGGCTTCCCTCATATAGTCTACAACAGTTAGAATGCGTCACAACACAATTTGAGAGAAATGAAACATGACGACAACCTTATTTCACAATCCTCGATGTTCAAAATCTAGGGCTACATTGGAACTACTGCAATCCAAAGGTATTGAACTCATGATTATTGAATACCTGAAAACACCGCCGGATGCAGAAACATTGAAAAATATTCTAAAACTACTCGGCATAACCCCGCGTGAGCTCATGCGCAAAAATGAAGCAGTTTATAAAGAGGCTAACCTGGATGACACCAACCTGAGTGATGATGAACTTATCGCTGCAATGATTGAACATCCTATCCTAATTGAACGTCCTATTTTGCTCGCGAATGACAAAGCCGCGATTGGACGCCCACCTGAAAATGTCTTAAGCATTTTATAAATATGCCTGAAATACTTGTTTTATTTTACAGCCGTTACGGTAATGTTGCGCAAATGGCACAGCTGATTGCACGGGGCGTGGAGTCTGTTCCGAATTGCACTGCCCGTTTGCGCACCGTTCCACCTGTTTCAACTGTGTGTGAAGTAAGCGAAGATAGTATTCCGGAAGATGGACCAGTATATGCTACGCATGATGATTTGCTCGAATGCGATGCGCTTGCGTTGGGAAGCCCGACACGATTTGGCAACATGGCAGCACCTCTTAAATATTTTCTCGACGGTACCGGTGATCTTTGGGTTTCCGGCAAACTCATCGATAAACCTGCCGCAGTATTTACTTCCACAGCCAGTTTGCATGGTGGCCAGGAAAGTACATTACTCTCCATGATGTTACCTCTTTTACACCACGGCATGATGATTATTGGCTTACCTTATAGTGAGGCAGAATTATTATCGACAAAGAGTGGTGGAACACCATATGGGGCAAGTCATACCGCTGGCCAGGATGGGCAACAGGAAATTACAACGGAAGAGAAAAACTTGTGTTTGGCATTAGGAAAAAGATTAGCTCAAGT
>CAZCXC010000151.1:0-5287 GCA_964502505.1 uncultured Enterobacteriaceae bacterium | reverse complement strand
CATGCCAATGAATACTGGTACTGGCTTTAAAATATTTAAACGTATCCCTAGTATAAATGCAGGTGCTAATTGTATGAGTAAATCAAATTTTCTATCCAATAGTGTTAATAACGAGGCTTTTTCTTTTAAATAAATCGCCAGCCATACCAAAAATATAATTAAACCCCAGGAAAATATTTTTCCCATAGAGGTAAGCTGTGCTTCTGTTGCTCTCCTGTTGATAAATCGACCATAAATATCTTTACTCAATATGGAAGATATCGAAAGTAATGCAGAATCAGCTGTAGACATCATGGCAGCCAAAATGGCAGCGAACAAAATAACAACCAGCCAATAACCGAAGATAGAGCCTTGTTGTATATGACTCATTAACAATGGTAGTGCCTGATCACTGGCCGCCCCTTCAAGCCCTGGAAAATAAGCCAGAGCATAGATACCCGTAATCACAGCAATCAATGAGGTCAACAAGGGCATGAAAGCCATTACCGCAAGACTTTGCCTGAGTACTTTTGCAGACCTTGCGGCATAAACTCTCTGCATGGCTTGTGGATAAAGTGTACTCCCCAGACCGACCAACATTACATAACTGAACCATTCACGAATACGATTGCCATCGGGTGGCATCGCCCGCTTGATAATTTCACTATCTGTTGAATGCAAAATCTTGTCCGTGGCGAGAGAAATTGGTCCAAACGTGTTAAATAATAAAAATACCAAAACCAGAAAACCCGACATCAATACCACTCCCTGAATGACATCGGTCCAAGCTATAGCACGAATTCCACCCAGAGTTCCATAAATCACCATAATTATAGTTAAAAGGATGACACCATAATGATACGCATAAGCAATGTTGGTTTGCGTTAAACCTTCCATTGCCCTACCCATCGCCATTAATTGGGCCAGCAGATAATTACTTAACACAATAATCATGATGACCGTGGCTAAAATATTGATAGCATTTGATGCGAAGCGATCATTTAAATAATCTGTTGGCGTAACATATTTACGTTCCCTTGCAACCTGATATAAACGGGGGACATATAACAAATAACACACCACAATAGCCGTCATAAAATGTACACACATGATCCAGCTATAACCAATACGATAAGCCTTCCCACTGTAACCAAGTAAGGTATTGCCACTGTATTGTGTGGCATACAGGGTGAGTACCAGGACAACGAATCCAAAACCACTTCCGGCAAGGTAAAAGTCATGCATGGTGTTTTCACGCCGTGCGCGATATCCCCACCAGCCTACTAGGATAAGAGAAAGCAAATAAACAGAAATAAATATCCAGGCACCCGGACCAAATGGTAATGCACTATTCATCATTACTTTCAGTAGGTGTTTCTTCTTCGCCAGGCCACTGATAATTCAGTAAGAGAAATGCAGTCAATATAGAGACCAACACAGACACAATAATGGCAATGGTGGTCCAGGCGGGCAATCCAAATATCTTTAATATGTTTCCTTCAGGCCAATACCAGGGAATACCAACCCCTAGTAAAATAAGATAAGTAATAATTATGCGCCAGTCCGTTTTTAATTGGCACATTATGAAATTAAATCTCCATCAACAATCATCAATTTTTTTTATTCAGATTAGACTATTATGCAGTACTAATGTAAAACCATATTATAAATACAATTACATCAAGTATAACCTGAGATTGGAGGCATCAGTATGGCCGGCGAAAAGAAGGGTAGCGTCATAATGGGTATGATCTGGATGTTTGTCATATCATTATTACTTTTCTGGCTACCCGCGATTGGACCGTTAATTGCGGGTATTGTCGGTGGTAAAGTCTCGGGAGGTGTCGGTGCTGGTTTGATGGCTGCTTTGATACCAGGACTGTTTCTGGCCATTGCTTTATTTTTTGCTGGGACAGTGCTAACAACTCTACCTGTTATAGGCGCATTTATTGCTGGGCTTGGTCTTTTGATCTATCTATTGTATATCCCCGTGCTAATGATTGGAGCATTAATCGGTGGTCTAATGGCTTAAGAACGTCCTCTGTTTTCCTGATGATATCTTCATAGTTCCAGAAAAATTTACGTGTGATTTGTGAATAATGTAATCTGTTTTATTGGTATTTGTACATCAAAATTTGACGTTGTAATTCCTAATAATCTGACTTTTCTCTGCCCAACCTCAGTTTTCATTAATAAACCAGGTAATAATTTAATAATTTTTTCATATTCAGAAACAGGTTCGTTAAGCGTTTTGCTACGAGTGATCTGTTCAAAATTATCGTATTTAACTTTTAGTGTAATAGTCCTTGCAGCAAGCTTTTTATTATGTAAATTCTCTGCAACCTTTAATGCTAATGTGTTTAATTGACTCAACATTAAATTAACATCATTCAAGTCTTGAGCAAAAGTTGTTTCAGTCCCCAATGATTTACGTACTCTTGAATTCTTGACGGGGCGGTTATCAATTCCCCTAACCACATTAAAGTAATAATGGCCAGTTTTACCAAATTTAGTAACCAAATTTTCTTTTGACCATTGTTTTAAATCAGCACCTGTAAATATACCAAGCGCGTTCATTTTTATTTCGGTAGCCTTACCTACCCCAAAAAATTTTCGTATGGGTAATTGTGCAATAAATTCCTCACCTTGCTCCGGTTTTATAAGAAACAAACCGTCCGGCTTATCTATGTCCGATGCTATTTTTGCTAAAAATTTATTGTATGAGACTCCAGCTGATGCTGTCAGTCCAGTTTGTCGCTTGATCTTCTGTTTCAGTGCTTTAGCAATTAATGTTGCTGATCCTTTGTGTAATGTACATTCAGTTACATCCAGATAGGCTTCATCCAATGACAATGGCTCTACCTGATCGGTGAATGATCGAAATATTGCCTGGATCTCAGTTGAGACTTGTCGATACACATTAAACCGGGGCCGTAGAAAAATAGCATCCGGACATAATTTTTTGGCCTTTGCACTGGCCATTGCTGAATGGATACCAAACTTACGTGCCTCATAGCTACAGGCGGCAACAACCCCCCTATCCTCTGGGCTACCACCAACAATCACCGGTTTACACTGGTATTCAGGGTGGTCACGCTGTTCCACAGCAGCAAAAAAAGCATCCATATCTATATGAATGATCTTACGTTTTTCCACGATATCTAGTATATTTGGAAAGGTTTCACACTACAATTTGTGGTAGGCTCTGATACAGATGATATTTGTTCCGCGACCTGATGTGCTATACCTACATGACATAGAGTCATCCCTGCCTGGGGGGAAATTGCAGTGATAAGATATCTGGTTTTAGCCCTTCCATTCTGCTTTTTTACGCACATCGCCTTAGCAGATATAAATTCTGCCAATGAAGCCTTAAAAGAAGGTGACTTCGCCAAAGCTGTTGAGGAATTTAATAAACTGGCTGAACAAGGTGATGTCAAAGCGCAATCACATCTAGGCTATATGTATTATGTTGGCGAAGGTGTTCCTCAAAATTATGCTGAAGCGGTCAAATGGTATCGCAAGGCGGCTGCTCAAGGAAATAAGGATGCACAGTATAATTTGGCCGTTTGCTATGCATTTGGTGAGGGCACGAAACAGGATTATAAAGAAGCAGCAATTTGGTACCGTCGTGCTGCAGAACAAGGTCATGTTATTTCCCAATATAGTCTGGGTATTTCCTATGCCTATGGCGAAGGTGTTGAACAGGATGAAAAACAAGCAGCTGAATGGTTTTTAAAATCAGCAGAGCAAGGATATGAAAGGGCTCAGGTACTGCTTGGTAGTATGTTCCACACCGGTGATGGTATTCCTAAAAATTATGACAAAGCAGTATTTTGGTATCGCAAAGCGGCGGACCGAGGTAATGCTGCAGCCCAGTACAATTTAGGTACACTCTATCGTGCCGGTAAGGGAGTAGCACAAGATTATAACCAGGCTATTCGCTGGTTTCGTATGTCTGCCGATCAAGGTTATGCCGCTGCACAAAATGAACTACAAAGTATGGAACGCGCGATAGCAGGTGCGACGAGAGAACATTCAAAACCTGATATCGAATCTGATAGCGAGACCGTGCCAACCACGACCCAAGAGTCTGTAACTACAGCAAAAACTTCGTCTCCAGTTGAAAAAACTACAAAATCTAAAACCGCATTAGTTACCTTGCAAAAAGACACCCTGCTGAATCTGGAAACTACTGAAGAAAAAACAGAGGAAGAAATAGCCGAACAAACGCCTGCACAAGTAACAATAGTGGAAGAAGAACCTGCTATCGAAAAGCCTGAAACAACAGTTACAGATGAGAGTAAGGAAGAGGAGCCAGGATTTTTTAGTCGATTATTTGGAACAGGAGACGATGACAAAAATCAAGAAGCTTTAGCAAAGGAAGAGACAATAGCTACTGCATACAAAGATTTAGCCACGCCTTACCAGCCTAAAGGAGCCAAGGCAACTGAACAAGGAAATCAAACAGAAACACCATCAGAGAAAGAAGTTACAGAAGAAAGCAAAAGTGAAAGATCACATTCTGATATTACACCACCAAGAAATCCAATTACCAATCTATGGTCTCGACCCTCAATTAAACAACCAAAAATTGAAGACACGAACGTAGCTACAATTTTTAAAACAGAGGGAAAAGAAAAACCAGTAGTAGAAATAAAAGAGATTGAGACACCGTATATACCATTACCTACAGAACCAATAGCTGATGAGGCTACAGCAGAAACAATAGATGCGGTCGAAGAGAAACCTGAATCGGGTGGGGTTTTTGGTTTCTTTAGTAAGCTTTTTTCCAGTGATGATGATCAAGTAGAGGATGAATCCATCGAAGTTGAAACTGCGATTGTAAGTGAAGATCCATTACCCCCGGCTGTTGAAGAATCCGTTGTAAAAAGCTATGCAGAGGGAGAAGCACCGGCAGAACAACAATTATCCACTGAAAAAGATGGTTCGATCATTATGCTTGATGAAGATTTACAAACACAGCCGGAACCCTTGGAAACATCTAGCTGGAATAGGCAACTTATCGAACCGGAAGAAGAATCTGTTGAAGAAGAGGTTCAAACAAATCAAACAGCTGGAACGAATGCCGTTGAAGATGAAAACTCAGATGATTTATTTAATCTTTTTAATGGATTTTTTGGAAAAAATAAAAAAGATGGACAGATGACAGAGCAAACTGATGTGGTGGCTGAAGAAGCTACTCTCGTTGAAAATGAACCTGGTGAACCTATTGTCCAGGCAATGGTTGAAACGGAATCTGGGATTACCGTTGATAAAGAAGCAGAAGAAGCGCTTGAAACTGAAA
>CAZCXC010000150.1:0-8303 GCA_964502505.1 uncultured Enterobacteriaceae bacterium | reverse complement strand
CATGGGATTCTTCTGTAAAACATCTTTCCGGTGGTGAAAAACGCCGTGTTGCCTTATGTCGCTTGCTCCTTTCACGTCCCGATATGTTGTTACTCGATGAACCAACAAATCATCTCGACGCAGAATCAGTATTTTGGTTAGAACAGTTTTTGGCTGACTTTAATGGAACAGTTGTGGCTGTTACACACGATCGTTACTTTTTAGATAATGTTGCCGGTTGGATACTTGAGCTGGATCGTGGAGAAGGTTTTCCATTTGAAGGTAACTACTCTCAATGGTTAGAGAACAAGGTACAACGACTCGAACATGAAGAACGAGCAGAATCTGCGCGACATAAAGCTATCAAGAAGGAACTGGAATGGGTACGCAGTAATCCAAAAGGCCGCCATGCAAAGAGTAAAGCACGTTTATCAAAATTTGAAGAAATTAATTCACAGGATTTTCAGAAGCGCAGTGAAACCAATGAAATTTATATACCACCCGGACCACGACTTGGTGACCAAGTAGCGAAATTTAATAATGTCAGTAAAGGCTTCGACGGGAATAATTTAATCACGGACCTAAGCTTTAATATTCCAAAAGGTGCTGTGATCGGTATTATTGGCGGTAATGGTGCCGGCAAATCCACTTTGTTCCGCATGATTGCTGGCTCAGAAAAACCAGATAGTGGTGATATTCGCATAGGCGAAACTGCTAAAATTGCGTTCGTTGAACAAAGCAGAGAAAAACTTGATGACAATAAAACTGTCTGGGAAGCTATATCTGATGGATTGGATAACCTGACCATCGGTAATTACGAAATTAGTTCTCGTGCCTATGTTGGCCGTTTTAATTTTAAAGGGACTGATCAGCAAAAACGTGTCGGTGATCTGTCTGGTGGTGAGCGTGGCCGCCTGCACCTGGCAAATACTCTCAAGCAAGGTGCGAATGTTTTATTATTGGATGAACCTTCTAATGATTTGGATGTTGAAACTTTGCGTGCTTTGGAAGAAGCTATCCTGGCTTTTCCTGGCTGCATTCTGGTTATTTCTCATGATCGCTGGTTTCTGGACCGAATCGCAACACATATTCTTGCGTTTGAAGATGATGGGGAGATTATTTTTTATGAGGGTAATTTTGGTGAATATCACGCAGATTTTATTCAGCGCAAAGGTGAAGATACACAGCCAAAACGTATGAGATATAAGCGAATCAATAATTAATTATGCTAATTTCACTTTCCATCATCATACTTCACATAAGCTTTGCTCACTTTCATCACAACACTCAAAGGGGATTACTGTGGAATATATAATTATTATTGTCATGTTAGCTTTAGCCCAATATATGTTCTTTTTAACAAGAGTCGGTGCTGCGCGGGGTCGATTGGGAATTAATGCACCTTCCTGTATGGGTAATGAACAATTCGAAAGAATCTTCCGTGTGCAACAAAATACGCTTGAACAATTGATTATCTTTATTCCTGCATTATTTGCTTTTGCCCACTATGTCCATCCAGTTTGGGCGGTCGGCTTAGGTGTTATTTACTTAGTGGGGCGATTTGTATATTCAAATGCCTATCAATCTGATCCAGCAAAACGTGGACCAGGCATGTTAATGACATTCATAACAAACGGGATACTCGTTCTAGGGGCAATTATTGGCGCTGGTTTAATACTTATAAAGCAATAATATTGGTTGAACTCTGTTATCTCTGCAGTGTCAGAATGATAAATTCTGGATCCTGAGGTCTTCAAAAATGAGCATAAAAAACTGTGTTGTCTTCTCAATTACTATAGGGATTATAAGTATATTTATACTAAACCCAAAAGTTTTCAGTGAAGTTAAGGATAATACTATTGAAACTACCCATTCATCATCGACTAATACGGCTAAATCATCATGGCATGAATTGAATGCCAGTTATAAAAACCCATCTAATGACGAATTAAGCAAAACGCTGACACCTCTCCAATACAGGGTTACCCAGAAAGACGCAACAGAAAGACCGTTTAAGAATGAATACTGGGATAACAAGCGTGAAGGTATATATGTTGATATTGTATCTGGAGAACCATTATTCAGCTCAAAAGATAAATATAAATCAGGGACCGGATGGCCTAGTTTCACAAGACCCATTTATGATGATGCCTTGGTTACTCGTGAGGACCGATTATTAATCTTCGTCAGAACAGAACTTCGTAGCCCTATTGCAGATTCACACTTAGGTCATTTATTCGAAGATGGCCCGGCGCCAACAGGCCTCCGTTATTGCATCAATTCTGCTTCTTTGCGTTTTATCCCCAAGGGGAACCTGGTTAGGGAGGGATATGAAGAGTTTTTAGCTGCTTTCGAGAATTAAAAACTATTTATTATTCAGTTCCTTTGCTATATCAGAAAATAATGCTTTATTTTCTTTTTCTGATTTCATTTTTTGAATTTCTATTTTTTCTCTTATCTTTTTAATATGTGCAGCATGTGATTCAGCCTTCTTAAGTATATCTTCATGTTCCTCTTGTTCTTTTGACCATGCCGCCATTTCATCTTTTAATTGCATCTGTATTTTTTCTTCTTGTTCTTTTTGACGCAATCTGTCTTGTTCATTCATTTCCTTGGCAGTTTCAATCGTTTCTTCTGCCTGATTTGCATAAATTAGTTTCTTTTGTGCCTGGTTAAGTTTATTTTCAGCGGACTTAATATCCTCGTTTAATATATTTAAAGACGTTTTCGTCATATCTTCTTCTGTCAGTGTTTGTCTTTCTCTTAATTGTTTCGCTTCTTCCTCCGCAGCTTTTCTGGTTTCTTCCGCTTCATCTCTGGCAGCCTGGATTTCTTTTAATGTTGCCTGAATCTTCCCCGATTCCTCTTCTACATTCTTTCGTTCATTGGCTAGTCTTTCTTGTTGTTGGGTATGTATTAATTCAAGCGATTCGCGCTCCTTCTTTATTAGTTCTTTAGCTTCCTGTCTTAATTTATCAAGTTCTTCCTTTTCTTTTAAATTACGCGCATGTAGTTCCTCCAGTTCCTTTTTTTCTTCTCCTATGTGTTCTTCAATATTTTGGGCTTCATCATTTACAGTAATTGTATCCTGATGGCTTATCTCTTGCTTTTCTATTTTTTCTTCTACTAATTCCTCTACTTCTGCTTTTTGTTGTGACTTTACTTGTTCTTTCGTAATGATATTATTGATTCTGTCCTGCAGCCGTTTCCTTTGATCCCTGTGAGTAATGATCGCTTCTTGTTCTACTGTATCATCAAAATTATCCAGTTTTTTCAAATCTTCATCTTTATTTTTAATATCATTACCAGTTTCTGTTATTAATTTCTCTGTACTTTTCTCATCTCCTTTTTCAATTATTTCATTCTTATGTAATATTTTATCTCTAATATTTTCCGGAATTGATGCCAAACCGTTTTCGAGATAACGTACATTAAAACCAAGTTCCGTTAGCAGAAAAGCGGCTGCGGCACCGCGTCTTTTTGAATTGCTGTAAATGATATATTGTTTATTAAGTTGCAATTTATCTGACTCTCTTCGAATATCAAATATGGGAATATGAATACTGTCAATAATATTTGATTCGTTATATTCTTTTTGTGATCGCACATCCAGCCAATTTCCCCCTTCCTCAATTATTTTCTGTGCTCCATTAAATGAAATTGAGTCCAGTGTTGGTTTCTTGATTAATTCAATAAAATTTTCCTTACTTAACTGCATCAAGATACCATCGGTCAACATCGTTACCGTAGCATTGCGAGGTTTATCTGATAATAATGATTCTTCACCAAAACTAGCTCCAGCACTTAACTCTGCCAGTTTTACCGACTCACCTCCGGGTGAGGAAACACGTGTAACTTCACATCGCCCGTCCTGGATAATGTAGTAATAATCTCCTGCATCACCTTGCTTAATTACAGCATCTCCTGCTCTTTTATTTACCGGCTGTAACATTACAAATAATTGCTGGATATTTGCGGCCGGTATTTTAGAAAAAAATGACGATTGTAAAATCAATGACATCCAATCTAATGCTTCTTCAGATTCATTTTCATCTGCTTCTAAATCACTACTTGCAACAGTGCTTTTTTCCTGTGCCAGAATACCTTCAAGCAAATTGCGATTAAATTGCAGCACTTTCACTGATGATAGTGCTTTCGCTGAATATTTCCGTGGCTGAACCTGTGCTAATGGATATTTAGCCCGATCCTCTTTTGTGGTTACATTGAATGAGGCTTCATCCGTGGCTTGCATTTCAAGTACACCATCAAGCAAGTAAAAAGTGTATTCATCACTATCACCTTGCTTAAAGATGTATGACTCTTCTGCAAAAGACTGTACCTGTGACTGGTCAATTATTTTGCCTTGTGATGATGTTGATAACTCATTGATGGGCACAAGTTGCCTTATCACATCGTCGTATTTACCGTTACCTTCTGACATTACCGCTTAGGTCATCTCCGTAATTACCGTATTTTTATAAACGCTCGAGTACTTACACTGGCTTTTTATGCATGCGGCCACGTGCTAGTGAAAATATCATACCTGGAATACATAGTACTGCAGCAATAATAAATATAGTACTTATTGCATTGCCTAATTGAACATAATTAGATTGACTAATCTCAACTTTCCCAAGCATCAATGCAAATATTAAGGTAACAATTACCATACTGCTCATTTGCCCTAGTATTCGCATAGTCGCCAGCGAACCAGTAGCACTCCCATAATAACGTTTTTCAACAACCCCCATAATGGCATTTGCATTAGGTGACGAAAACAGGCTAAAACCCAGTCCTGTAACAAATAAAGCACTAACAATATATAACATCATGCTCGTTTCACTCAAATTTGCCAACATCAATAATCCCAGACCCGTCATAAACATTCCTATTGTTGCAATTACGCGAGGCTCTATGTGATCAGATAGACGCCCTGCAAGAGGTGAAAAAATAGCCATCGTCATCGGTTGCGTCATCATGATAACGCCTGTAAAGCTTGCTGAAATCCCTTTAAGATATTGAAGGTATAAACTTATCAATACAACATTAGCAAAGACAGCAGTATAAATAATAAACGATGCCAGGCAGGAAAAAGTAAATACACGATTCGTAGTAAATAAGCTGACATCAAATATTGGATACGTTGTTTTACCTGCATGTTGATAAAATATGACCATGCCTAAAATACTTACGCTGATACAAACAATACTTATAAATTCAGGGACAATTGAGATACCAATACATAAGACGGTGATAGAGATGCTATATAACATTGCACCTTTTACATCAAATTTACCTTTTTCTTCCGCCAACCATTCTCCTGGCACTTTTAGCAATCCAATTATTAATACAATTACGGCAAATGGAATATGAAATACAAAACTGGCGCGCCAGCCAAATACGTCTACAAAATAACCGCCAAATAGTGGGCCAGCTGCTAACCCTAAATATATAGTAGATACTGTTAATCCAATGGCATGCCCTCGCTTATGAGGTGGAAATACTGATGACACAATTGCAATTTGAGTAGCATATAGCATTGCTGCACTTATACCCTGTAAAAAACGTGCACCAATTAATACTTCCCCGCTATTTGAAAATGCAGCAATTAGTGATGTTAATATTACGCTCGAAGTCCCAATAAGAAAAATGCGTTTGCGTCCATACATATCAGCCAAGCGACCAAATATTAAAACAAACATGGCGCTTGCCATAAGGTAGACCATAGGGATCCAACTTAAAGTTACTGCATCAAGATTTAGATCCAATGCAATTTGAGGTAATGCAACATTAACAGCAGAAAGCATCAATGGCGTTGTAAATGCGTTTAGCAGCACCATAGCTAATGCTGCACGCTGCAGCGGACTCAATACTTCGTTATTATGCATATGTATATTATGATTAATTATGTTTAGTAGTTAGCTTAACATAAAGCAAAATGTAATTAGTTATCATGAATACAATAGATACAGTTCATATTAACTGCCCTTATTGTGGTGAACAGATTGAGTTACTTATCGACTGTTCAATGAACGTGCAAGAATATATCGAAGATTGTGCAATATGCTGTAAACCGATTACCCTGGAAGTAAATATAGATAGAAATAATAATATTTCAGTTATTCCACGACATGAAAACGAATGCTAATGCTGATAAAGTTGAAATATATTATCTGACCCTATTCATTTTTTATTCTTCTGTTTTAAATATAATTGTGCAAGCTCAACATTAAGATCTTCGTATATATATTGAAGATCCAGCATAATAGATTTTTCGAATAGGTTAATAAACAGCAGTCTAACATCATCCTTCATTTCAATATCTCGACAAGATTCCCAAAATGCTTCAAAAATGGTTTCTGGTTGCATTGGGTTTTCAGAATAATTAATGTTGGTATCTTTAATTAAGATACTCATTTTTTTGTCAATATTAAGTAACACAGAACGGCAGTCTTGTTTTACCTTATAAACGGAATTTTCTAATGCTTTCTTTTCTTTAGTATTATCACTTTCTTTTACAAAAGAAGAATGCCCGACCTTAGACAGCGTGATATCTGTATCATCTCTAAAATTTAGGAAATTCTCAGTACGGTATTTGAATAGTAAAGTAAAACGTTTCTCAAACCTTACTTGCATCTCATGCTGTTTTACGCGTAAAAGTCGGATTGCATTATAATACTGAGCTGCTTTCCCAAGGCTTTTTTCCTTAGCGGCCATATCATGTAATTTAGCCTCTGCTTCTTTCATCATAGTAGCCATAGACGAACTAATACGCTCTGTCATTAATTCACGACATTTGTGTAAAACTGTTTCTGTAAATTCCTCGTTCATCACGCAAAAATGACACTTATGATTCTCCAAGGCAATTAATAATTGCCTAGAATGCGATAGAATTCACAAAAAATGAGATAACTATTAAGTTATTGAATTATAACTAGCCGAATAATACTACTTTATCATTGTCTTTCCATGGATTATATTTATCCATAACTGACTTAAATAAACTGCTTGCCTCAAACATTTCCAGCCATTGTTTTAATTTGATATATTCACTTTGAGTAAACCATGACCAATCTACGTGCGCAAACTGCCTGACAAATGGGAATATAGCTACATCAGCTAATGTAATTCTTCCAGTCATCAATCCCTGACCGTTAAACTGCTGTAATCGGTTTTCTAATTTTTTTATAAATTTCTCAGCACAAGTTCGGTAATCATATTGTGACTTTTCTGGATAACGAACATGATATTTATAATGCTCAAGGTGTTCTATAAATTCAAAATCATTTTTATTAATCAACACATTAGTTTCAGTGTTATCATTTTGCAACCAATCTTCCGGATCTGAATGCTTGAGCGCCCATAACATCACATCAAGACTTTCATCAATTACTTTTCCGTCCGGCAAAAGCAAAACAGGTACTGTACCTTTACTTGAAATAGCAATCATCTGCTCCGGTTTATCATTAAGGAAGACTTCTCTGAGCTCACAGGTGATCTTGGCTAATTTAATTGCCATGCGCGCCCGTATAGCGTAAGGACAACGCCTGAATGAATAAAGGATCGGATACTTCTGCATTGATTGGGATTAAATACTTTTACTAAAAAGCTGCTTTGAATTAAGCGGCACTCCAATATGTTGTTGGTTACGTTTTTTTGCCAACTCTACCTGTCTCTGACGTTCTTCTAAACCAGCGCGCTTTTCATCAGTGATATCCTCATAACAATGAGGACAAAAAATACCCTGTTCAAAATATTCTGATTCACGATCTTTATCTGATAAAGGTCTGCGACAAGCAAAGCATTGCTCATAGCTGCCTTCGTTTAATTGTTCATCAACACTTACACGTCCATCAAACACAAAACACTCACCCTGCCAAAGGCTTCCATCTGGATGAATTTCTTCCAAATATTTAAGAATACCCCCATTTAACTGGTATACCTCGTTGAAACCTTGATTAAGCAAATAGGCACTTGCCTTTTCACAACGTATTCCGCCTGTACAGTACATGGCTATTTTTTTATGTTTTTCTACTTTCAAATTATTTTTAACATATTCAGGATAATCTCTGAATGTTGCAGTATTAGGAGATATGGCATTTTTAAATGACCCAATATCAGATTCATAATGATTTCGTGTATCCAATACTAGTACATCAGGATCTTGAATTAGTGTATTCCAATTACTCGGATCAACCCGAGTACCTGTTGATTTAGCAGGCCCTCGAGAAGGCATTGATCATTTTTTAACATTCCTTAAACAAGATTCCCGTTTTTCAGATTTAGTGCATAAAGAATCTTATGTCGAAGAGATGCCTTTTTAT
>CAZCXC010000149.1:0-2782 GCA_964502505.1 uncultured Enterobacteriaceae bacterium | reverse complement strand
TTTATTGTACCCAGTGACTGTTGACAGGAATACTGTTATTTTGCATAGCAACAATACAAAGATAAAAATTGTTTATTGATATTCATCCTGCAAACGGCATACTAAAATCCTGATGCTATGGATTATTGATAATTTTTGCCGCACCTTTTTTGACTATTAAGTAGTACGAGGACTTGCAATATGTCTGTTTACGAGCTGCAAAGAAAAATAAAAGCACATCCAGAAGTAGTCTGGAAAGTAATATCAGATCACGAAGGTTTTATTGACGTTGCACCGGACATCTCAAAGATTGAAACCATCTCAGGAGAAAAACTTGGGTGTAGACATCGCTTGTATCACAAAAGCGGAATGATCTGGGAAGAAGAATGCATCGAATGGAAAGAGAAAAGCAGTTATACCATGAAAGTAGATACCCGTAATTATCCCTTACCTGTTAAAAAAATGTGGCGTACCTGCAGCATGGTAGAAGGACCTAAAAATATAACCATAAAATTAAAATACGAATATGTGGCCAAATATGGTCCGATTGGAAATTTAATAAACAAGATACAAATACTTCCCATTTTAAAAATGTATACCCATCAATTAATGGATAATTTAATAGGCAAGATCAATGACGTTGAATGGGATTTTCATGTTACTGCTGGGAAAATCATCAAGAAAAAAGATACAGGTTCTGTCACTATAACCCCTGAAATAACAGTAATGGAAGCAAACAAAATCCGTGCAGAAAATAAAATTGGTTGCCTGATGGTTCTGGACAAAAATAAAAAAATTGTAGGAGTATTATCTGAAAGGGACATTGTCAATGCAATTCATAAACACGGCTATGAAGTCTTGGAAAAATCTGTATCAGAGATCATGACACACAAAGTTATTACCTGTAGTCCCGAAGATGACCTGAAGACAATAATGACTAATATGACAGAGCGCCGTATCCGTCACTTGCCCGTAGTTGACGGTGATCAACTTATTGGAGTCGTCAGTATCGGTGATGTTGTTAAAGCCCGCATGGAGGAGCTCGAAGTCGAATCAGCCGCGATGCATGATTACATTCAGGGTCGGCGTTGGCGAGAATTGTCCTTACAAATTGGTAGAGGAAGTGCTGCTGCCGAAATAGAAAAACTAGCTTAATTTGGTTGCGTTAATAGCCCAATAAAACAAGCTAAAAAACTTCTAATAGAATTATTCAAGTGTTGCCAGATAGGCAGCTACTTCGTTGACCTGTTCATCGGTCGCCAGAAGTTGCGCCATCGGTCGCATCTGGGCACCGTATATATCTTTTGGGTGTGAACCCCGAATACCCGCCTTGAAATTTTGCAACTGTCGAACAATGTACCAGTCATGTTGTTTAGATAAGCGAGGAGCATTAAGTGATTTGTTGCCTTCACCTTTTTCTCCGTGGCAAGCTATACATGGCTCAAATGCTTTTTTACCTGCATTTACATCGCCTTCAATTGTTTTGGCTGGATTTGGTTCATCTAGCAAGGCGACATAAGCGGCTACATCCTCAATAGCCTGTTCATCAGTGAGGCTCATGGCCATAGGCCGCATTTGTATACCATACGTATCATTAGGATCAGCACCGCGAATACCGGAACGGAAGTTTTTAAGTTGCCTGATAACATACCATTCATTTTGCCCACCGTTCGCCGGTGCATTTAACGCCTTGTTACCCTCACCATTTTGCCCATGACAAGCGGCACATACCTGAAAAAGTTCTTTGCCACGCTGCGGATCACCTTCTGCTATAACTGTTAAAGTACTAGTTATACCAAGAATAAGTATACATATATGCAGAATATTTTTTATCATAGATATCACCATTTTTTTACTACAACTGCTTAGTATAAACTAGCCAATATAAATAAACAGATCAAGCTCAGATTACACTTATTAACAAAAACAACAATTGTCAGATTTACTACAATAGCACTTTTATTCATACGCATTGCAATCATATAAATCAAGAATAATTAATGAATAACCCTGTTAGAACTTACTCGCCCTATTTTCATCAGCAGACTTCCGTCGCAAATGTTATGCGTCAAGTCATCTATGCGCTCATCCCGGGTATTCTTGTTTCTATATGGATACTAGGTTGGGGTGTTTTAATTCAATGTCTGATTGCAATTATTTTTGCCATTACTTTTGAAGCCACAATGTTATACATCAGAAAGCTTCCCATGAAAATTTTTCTGTTTGATGGCAGTGCAATTGTCACGGCAATACTTTTTGCATTGTCAATAACTCCATTCACACCATTGTGGGTCAGTCTGCTTGGAATTGCCTTTGCTATAATTATTGTAAAACATTTATATGGTGGTTTGGGTTTCAACCTATTTAATCCTGCAATGGCAGGTTATGTTTTCGTTTTATTATGTTTCCCCGTAGAAATGACATATTGGCCAAATGTTAAAGGTGTAGGTGAAGTCGATGTCGGCTTGATTGAAACATTAACTGTTATATTTACCGGACAACCTTTAATAATGGAATTAGATAGCATTAGTGGTGCTACACCTCTAGGTTATATGAAATCCCAATTGAACAATATGGCCATGATATCAGAGATACGATCCTCACCTCTTTTTGGATCATTTGGTGGCAAAGGATGGGATTGGATAGCTTTTGCATGGATAACTGGAGGTATATGGTTACTGATTATACGCATCATCAAATGGCAATTACCTGTCATTTTTATTACAAGTCTTTTTGTTGTAAGCCTGATATTTTATTGGTATGACAATAACATTTATCTCTCCCCCATTTTTACCCTGTTTAC
>CAZCXC010000148.1:0-2117 GCA_964502505.1 uncultured Enterobacteriaceae bacterium | reverse complement strand
GCAAAATTCCTGGCACATGCCCAGCGCGCTAAAGAATTTGGTTTTAAATCAACCAGTGTTGATTTTGATTTTGCTGATGTTATGGAAAGAGTTCAGCGTGTCATAAAAACAATTGAACCTCACGATTCAATAGAACGCTATACAGAATTAGGCGTTGAATGCATCCAGGGCGAAGCAATAATAAAAACACCCTGGAGTGTTGAAGTCAACGGCAAAACATTGACAACAAAAAATATTGTTATTGCAACAGGTGCACAACCATTCATACCACCTATCACAGGAATTGAACAAATTAACTATTTTACCTCAGATACGATATGGAATCTTCGCACACTTCCTAAGCGGTTGGTAATTCTAGGAGGTGGTCCGATTGGTTGTGAATTGACACAATGCTTCGCCCGATTTGGCAGCCAGGTTACACAGATCGAAATGTTGCCTCGCCTATTGGTACGTGAAGATGAAGAAATATCAAAACTCATTAAAGAAAAATTTGTTACTGAAAATATTGATGTTCGTTTTAACCATAAAGCAAAAGAAATTCGTGTAGAAAATAATGCCAAGAAGATAATCTGTGAATTTAAGGGTGAAGACGCAATAATAGAATTTGATGAGTTACTTGTTGCTGTCGGGCGCAAGGCTAATACTGAAGGTTTTGGCATGGAGGAATTAAATATTCCCTTAACACAACAGGGCACTATTCAAGTCAACGAATATCTACAAACCATTTATCCAAACATAGCGGCTTGTGGTGACGTTGCAGGTCCTTATCAATTTACACACGTTGCGGCTCATCAAGCCTGGTATACCGCAGTAAATTCATTGTTTGGTAGATTTAAAAAGTTTAAAGCTGATTACTCTATAATTCCCTGGGCTACCTTTACTGATCCGGAAGTCGCTCGTGTCGGCCTCAATGAGCAAGAAGCAAGAGAAAATAAAATTACCTATGAGATATCAACCTACGGAATAGATGATCTTGATCGTGCCATTGCCGATGAAGAAGCACATGGATTCGTTAAAGTATTAACAGTTCCAGGAAAAGATAAAATCTTAGGTGTAACTATCGTCGGTGAACATGCCGGTGATTTGATTACAGAATATATTAGCGCCATGAAAAATAATATTGGATTAAATAAAATATTAGGTACCATCCATATTTATCCAACGCTGGCAGAAGCGAATAAGTTTGCTGCTGGGGTGTGGAAAAAAGCACATGCACCCGAAAAACTATTAACATGGGTTGAAAAATATCATACCTGGCAAAGAAAGTAGTTTTTATTCCATACCTTCCGGGTCTTCGTGAATTATTACCTCCGAGTTTGGGAAATCCTTGTAAAGCTCTGCTTCAACTTCATCTGATATTTGATGCGCTTTTTCCAAAGTAATATTTGGATCCATTTCCAGATGCATTTGGATAAATGTCATGTGACCGGATGTGCGCGTGCGTAACTCATGTAGATTACGCACTTCTGAGTGTGATAGTGCAATCTCTATTATTTTAGAACGCGTTTCGTCAGGCAATTCACGATCCATTAATTGATCAAGAGAAACCTCAACAATCTTCCAAGCGCTATACAGTACATAACCAGCAACAGCAAAGGCAAATAGTGGATCAGCAATATACCATCCAAAATAAACACTCAAAACAAGTGCCAATATAATACTTAGATTAGCTAATACATCGCCAAAATAATGTAAAGAGTCTGCATTGATAGCAATTGAACCTGTTTTTGCCACCACATAGTGCTGAAATCTAACCAGGGCAATGGTCAGAACTGTAGAAATGACCATTACTATAATCCCAACCATACCATGATCAATTTCACGCGGGTTAAATAATCTCTCACTAGCCTCTAGAATTAGAAATAATGCAGAACCTGCAATAAAAGCAGATTGTGCAAGTCCAGCCAAAGGTTCAGCCTTTCCATGTCCGAACCGATGCTCATCATCTGCCGGTGTTAATGCGTGGCGTATAGCAATTAAATTGATGAATGATGCCGCTACATCTAATAATGAATCAATCAAACTAGCCAGTAAGGCAACAGAGTGGGTGGCAATATAAGCACCTAGTTTTATTACAATCAGAAAAAGTGCTACGGCAACAGAAATATAGCTTGCAG
>CAZCXC010000147.1:0-26469 GCA_964502505.1 uncultured Enterobacteriaceae bacterium | reverse complement strand
TTTTATGAAGATCTCGAATTTTATGAATGGCTTGAGGATTATGAATTATCAACCTAGTTTGATGTTTATATTGCTTGCCATGAACACATCAATATACGCAGAAGAACAGGATACGGAAGTAGAGCTAACCATTGAGCTATTGGAGTTTTTGGGTGAATGGGAGACAGAGGAAGGAAAATGGATCGATCCAATCGAACTCGATGATGATTTTTATGCAACGCTAAGTCAGGAACAGGATGAATATAATGCTGAATAAATTAGCAACAATAATTCTTACACTGTTTCTGTTAACAGTATTGTCTGTTAAGGCTGAAGATGGTGTGGATTGGGATCAATTACCTCCAGAACATCAGGAAGCGTTAAAAGATATTAAGGATGAGTGGCAGGAATTATCTCCGAGGCAACAAAGACGCTTACAGAAAGGGGCCAAACGTTGGGAGAACATGACGCCTGAGGCGCGCAAGCGGGCACAAGATAAGTTGCAGCACTGGAAAGAGATGACCCCGAAACAAAGACAAAAAGTACGCGATCGTTTTAAAGAGTTTAAAGATTTATCTCCAGAAAAGAAGGAACGCCTGCGGAAAAGACGCGAGTGGTTTAAAAATTTACCAGAAGATGAACGACGTGAATTACGTGAACGATGGAAACGAACATCTACTGATGAACGTAGGGAATTGCGAAAAAGTATGAAGGATATACCGAGTGATAGAAGAGAAGAAATGCGTAAACGTATGCGCGAGATGTCTCCGGAGGAACGAAAGCAGTTTCGCCAACAATGGCGGGATATGTCACCAAATGATAGAGAGAGCTATATGCGCGATCGCAGATATCAAAATCAACCGTCAAGACAACGAAATGGGAGTCAACAGCAGCGGGATACCCGCTAGGCCATTATCGATCAAATTTATTCGATTCCTTTACTAGCATGCGTGCAAATTGTTTAATCTGCATATCGTAAAGAACGAGTTCTCCCCCCGTTTTAATCGCAGTAAGTGAGATTCTGCCGATCAATAGCAGTAATAGCAAAACAATGGCCCAGGCAAAGAAATAAGAAATCCGGATATCATTGGATGTCCTGTTGACTTCCGATGAGCTTGTTTCATTAGATCCTGATTGATTGGAAACCTGCTTACGAATAGATACAAGGCTCTTATCAATATTAGATCCGCGTTCAATGGCAATGGCAAATCGTTCTATTTGTTGTGGTTTACGATACAGGTCTAATGCTTCCAGCATCACTTGAATTGCGACCCATAAACCGGCAAGTAGCAGGAATAAGCCGATACATCTAACAACAATACTCATCAGATTTTTGCTGGTGTCTTCGAAATTCGTTTCTTCGTACATTTCCTTAAATATTTGACACGTTGTTACTTATTATTTTTCTAGTATCAGTATAACGCTTTACGTGTGATTTGGTTAATTGGGATAATGATGTCCTTATGTTGAGTTATCTATATACCCGTCTTATTTCTGCCGTAATTGTTGTTATCGGCGTATCCACCGTTGTCTTCTTGCTTATTCATATTGTACCGGGTGATCCAATTGAGGTCATGCTGGGTGAATCGGCACAACTTGCCGACCGTGAAGCATTACGAGACATCCTTGGCCTGAATCTGCCCCTATGGCAACAGTGGTTGAATTATATGGACCAATTCATCCATCTGGATTTGGGGGTATCTTTACACTCAAAAAGAGTGGTATCAGACATATTGTTAGAGAGAATTCCGGCAACACTGATTCTAGCTGTTGTGAGTATATTTATCGCTATTGTGATTGCATTGCCACTGGGCATACTGGCAGCAGTACATAAGGGTAGTGGTTGGGATATTGGCGCAATGACTTTTGCCATGTTGGGTGTATCCATACCAAATTTCTGGATGGGGCCGTTACTCATCATGGTGTTTGCACTGTGGCTTGGTTGGTTGCCGGTCAGTGGCAATGAAGGAATTACATCCATAGTACTTCCGGCATTAACGCTGGGCTCAGCCATGGCCGCCTTGTTATCACGCATGGTACGTGCATCATTACTAGAAGTATTAAACGATGATTATATTCGTGCAGCGCAAGCACGCGGTTTATCGAATACAAGTGTGATTTTGAAACATGCACTGGGGAATGCCACTTTACCCATCATTACAGTGCTTGGACTACAACTCGGTGCCTTGTTAGCGGGTGCAATTATAACTGAAACTATTTTTTCCTGGCCGGGTATTGGCCAACTTACCATTGAATCAATTCAAAAACGGGATTACCCCGTTGTTCAGGCCTGTGTGCTGTTAATCAGTTTGACCTATGTCAGCATTAATTTGTTAACTGATTTGGCCTACGCTTTTTTTGATCCACGTGTGCGACTGGAAGCTGCATGAAATATTTTTCCTTTCCGGTAATCATAATTTTTATTTGGTCTATGTTGGCCACAGCAGGTGTATTTTTACCATTACAACCCGATCAGATTGGACTGGAAAAAATATTAGCACCACCGGGGTGGAATGCCTGGTTTGGCTATGATGATCTTGGTCGCGCGATCAGTGATCGGTTAATCATGGGGGCAAGGACGTCTTTTCTTGTAGCTTTTTGTGTAGTGATGGTTTCATTTGTCATCGGGACATTGGTTGGCATTCTTGCTGCCTGGTTTGGCGGTTGGTGGGATCAAATCACTGTGCTTGTCATTGATATCTTTATTGCCTTCCCGGGTATTTTACTTGCAATAGCATTGGCGGGATTATTAGGGCCAGGGATTATGAATGCTGTGATAGCGTTGTCGATTGTTGGTTGGGTTGGGTTTGCACGTTTGGCCAGGGCACAAACGTTAACGATTAAACACAGGGATCATGTTAGTGCTGCGCAGGCGCTCGGCACAAGTACTGTCAATATAACAAAACGTCATCTTTTACCCTTGATCGCTGCGCCATTAATTGTCGAAGCTACATTTGCCATTGCTGGAACTGTAATAGCGGAAGCGAGTTTGTCATTTCTTGGGTTAGGGGTACAAGCGCCACATGCCTCCTGGGGTAGTATGATTCGTGATGGAACGCGTTATATGTTAGTGGCACCACACATGGTATTGGCGCCGGGTCTTGCGATCTTTCTGGTAGTATTATCGATTAACCTTTTAGGTGATCGTTTACGGGATAGAATGGATGTACGACTCAAAGAAACTTAAAAAGTCAGGGTAGACAGAATGGTGCTTGGACCAATTATGCTCGATTTGCGCGGCACAACGCTTGAGCAAGATGAACGTGACGTACTCAAACATCCACTTGTTGGAGGCATCATCCTTTTCTCACGAAATTTTGAATCACTGGAACAGTTGACAGACTTGGTTGATAGTATACACGCCATACGTGAACCAAGATTATTAGTGGCAGTTGATCATGAAGGAGGGCGTGTACAACGATTTCGAGAAGGTTTTACGCAACTGCCTGCTTGTCATCTTATCGGTGAACAATTTGATGATGATTGTACATACGGTGCATCGTTGGCAGAGAAGGCAGGATGGTTAATGGCTATTGAGTTACGTGCTGTTGGTATTGATTTCAGTTTTGCACCTGTACTGGATCTTTACAAAGGCGTTAGTCAGGTGATCGGTGATCGCTCATTTCATAAAGATCCGGAAAGTGTCGCTATTCTTGCGCGACGTTATATGGATGGTATGAAACGCGCAGGTATGGTTGCTGTTGGTAAACATTTTCCAGGGCATGGTGCTGTGAAAGAAGATTCGCATCATGCGATACCTGTTGATTACCGTCGTTATGAAGATATACAGATGGATGATTTGATTACCTTTGAACGATTGATCCATGCCGGATTGGTAGCGATTATGCCAGCGCATATTATCTATCCTACGGTTGATGATAAACCTGCCGGGTTTTCATCAATTTGGTTAAAGGAAGTACTGCGGGGACAATTGAATTTTCAAGGGACCATCTTTAGCGATGATATCTCGATGGCAGGTGCTGAATTTGCAGGTAATTTTATAGAACGTACCGTGAGTGCACTAGATGCAGGTTGTGATATGGTACTGGTGTGTAACAATCAGCAGTCGGCAATTGATATATTGGATAAGCTGAAGCGTGATCCGGATCCGGCGTCTCAAGTAAGATTAATGCGTATGCACGGTAGAAATGAAATCACATATAAACAATTGCACGATAATAATGAATGGCAGAAAACAGCAGCAGAAATCACGTCTTTGGAAAAAAGACCGGAGTTAGGGTTAGGCGATGATGCAGTTTAAAAATAAGTCGATTCTTAATTACTTACTAGCCCCCTTATTATTATTTTTAGTATTTCCGGCTTGGGCAGAGTTAGCTTCACAAAAAGATTGTCAGGCATTAGAAATTGTCTCTGGCGAAGTAGACAGTCCATCAAAATATGCGGATGCCCTGCTTTGGAGAGTGACCAAAAATAATAATCGGGCAAGTTATATTTTCGGTACGATACATGTGTCTGATCCAAAAATTGTTAACCTTCCTAAAGAGGTAAGTTTAACTCTAAACGATGCTGATATTTTTGTTATGGAAGCCCTTCCTGTTCCTGATGAAGTTTTAAAACTTTCACAGATGATGTTTTTTTCTGATGGAAGTACGCTTAAAGATTTCATTGATGATGAGCTATTTGAGAAAACAGCAAGCATTTTGCGTAATTATGAATTTCCCACTGAAGCGGTCATGACCATGAAACCTTGGGCAGCCTTTTTAATTATGAATTATCCAGTAGGGGAAGGCGTGCCGCTGGATTTGCAATTACTGTATAAAGCCCAACAAAATGGAGCAGAAGTTCATGGGCTTGAAAGTTTATCTGAGCAAGGTGATATCTTCAGTACGATGGATTTTGATACCCAGGTGAAATTTTTATTAGATACAATTTGTCATTATGATATTGTTAAAAGTGATTTTGAAAAAATGAAATCACTTTACCTTAAGCGGGATTTGAAAGGACTATTTATACAGAGTAATCAATATTCATTCAGCAAAGAACCAATATATAAAGATTTAATGAAAAGATTACTTATTGATCGCAACTATATAATGACTGAGCGCATGCAAGATATACTTGATGAAGGGAATGCTTTTATTGCCATAGGGGCTATGCATCTTCCAGGCGAAGAAGGGGTACTGTCATTACTTGGAAAGCAGGGGTATAAAATACATTCGATTTATTAATAAGAGGTGACTTTAGTGGATTTTGAGCAAATACAAGCAGCAATCATAAATTATTTTAGAAATGAATCCTGGGTTCTCCAGGTTTTTATTATTGTTTTTGCAACACAGTTGATTAGTTTCTTTCAAAAGAGATTATTAAAAAAGATTAATAAACGTCTGGAGAAAACGCGTACCTATTGGGATGATGCATTGATAAAAGCAATGCAGCGACCATTAACGTTTTTGATTTGGATCATCGGTCTTACTTTTGCTGCAGATATTATTCAACAAGAAACACACGCATTTATTTTTTCCGCTATTGATCCCATTCGTGATGTTGGTGTCATAGTAACATTCGTCTGGTTTCTGGTACGTTTTATAGGGCAAGTTGAAAAAAACATAATCCGGAAAAAACGGGAACAAAAGATTGAGTTTGATCAAACGACGGCTGATGCCATTGCCAAGTTATTACGCATCTCGGTCATTATTACTGCTTTTCTGGTGTTACTACAAACACTGGGATATAGCATCTCAGGGGTATTGGCCTTTGGTGGTATTGGAGGTATCGCCATTGGTTTTGCAGCAAAGGATTTATTAGCGAATTTTTTTGGTGGACTCATGATCTATATGGATAGACCTTTCAATGTCGGTGACTGGATACGATCACCGGATAGAGAGATTGAAGGAACGGTAGAAAATATCGGTTGGCGACTGACCCGTATAAGAACATTTGATAAACGACCGCTTTATGTCCCTAACGCTGTTTTTACTAGCGTTGCTGTTGAAAATCCATCCCGCATGACCAATCGCCGTATCAAGGAGACAATAGGGATTCGTTATGATGATGCCAGCAAGATGAAAGATATAATTACTGATGTAAAAGCGATGTTGAAGGAACACGAAGAGATAGATACGGGTAAAACATTGATTGTTAATCTCAATGAGTTTGCCCCATCATCACTGGACTTTTTTATCTATACTTTCACGAAGACGACCGATTGGATCAGGTTTCATGAAATTAAACAGAATGTGATGCTAAAAATTATCGATATCATTGAAGCTCACGGAGCAGAGTGCGCTTTTCCCACATCGACTATCCATATCCCGGATGGTATTGGCCCCGCCGAGAATAAATAGCTCAATAAATTCTAGAGAATCAGTCTTGCTTCAAATTCCATTGTCTGTAATCTAGGCGGGATGGAAATACCATTTACAAAAATGCATGGCTTGGGCAATGATTTTGTTATCTTTGATAGCTTCAATCAGACCATCCAGCTTGATCCTAAATCTGTTCGCTCCATTGCTGATAGACGTTTTGGAATAGGCTGTGATCAGGTGCTTTTGCTTGGGCCTTCCGAAAATGGTAGAGGTGATGTTCGTTATCGTATTTATAACGCTGATGGAAGTGAGGTTTCACAGTGTGGCAATGGTGCCCGTTGTGTTGCTACCTATTTACATAAGAAAGGTCTTATAAATAAAAATGAAATTATTGCTGAGACCAATGAGGGGGAGCTCCGCCTCTATCTGGAAGACGATGAAAGAGTACGGGTAGATATGGGTATTCCGCGCCTGGAACCTGATGATATCCCATTAAAAGCTGAGCAACGGGCTAATCAATATCCATTACAATTAGAAGGGATTGATGTCAAACTGAGCGCGTTGTCTATAGGTAACCCGCATGCAGTGTTGGAGGTGGATGACGTTGAACATGCACCGGTGCATATTTTAGGGCCGCAAATACAGGAAAGTGGTCTGTTTCCGAAAGGTGTAAATGTCGGATTTATGCAGATTATTGACAGGCAACATATACTTTTGAGGGTATATGAGCGCGGTGCAGGAGAAACATTGGCATGTGGAAGTGGTGCTTGTGCTGCAGTCGTGGCAGGATATCTGGGCGGCAGTCTGGATGAGAATGTGGATGTCAGTCTGCGTGGCGGACATTTATCAATTTCTTGGCAGGGTGAAGGTGAATTGGTCTGGTTGGTCGGGCCAGCAACATTTGTCTATGAGGGGCGGATATTATTATGACGACACAAAAAGAATCCAATCCAAATATTTTGTCTATTTCGGCAGAAGAAATAGCAGATTATTTGCATAAGCATCCCGGATTTTTTAATGATCATCCCGATTTACTATCTGAAATCAAGGTGCCTCATGATACTGGTGATGCTGTTTCACTGGTTGAACGCCAAGTATCTATTTTGCGTGAAGAGAACCAGCAAACGAAAAAGCAATTTCATGAACTTATCGAAATTGCACGCCAGAATGAAGAGCTTGCCAGGCGTTTGCATCAATTATCATTGACCTTAATGGATGTATCAGAGCCAAAGGAAATATTTTCCACGCTGTACGATAACTTAGCCAAAAATTTTCATGCCGATCGGGTCATAGTGCGATTGTTTGGTGATCCGGCCTTTATTGATACTGATGCGGGTGATGAATTTGCAGGGAAGGAAACAAAAGAAAAATCATTATTTAAAACAATTATTGATAGGCGAGTACCCTTATGTGGTCGTATGAAGCTTCAACAGCAAGTATTTTTATTTGGTGATGATGGTAATAAAATTGCATCAGCAGTGATGGTGCCACTACATGGTCCCGATTGGGGAGGAATTTTATCAATTGGTAGTTTTGATCCGGATCGCTTCCAGCCGGGTATGGGTGTTGAGTTGTTAGCTAATTTGGGAGAGATTCTCAGTTTTATATTAAAACCCTGGGTCGCAGAATAACGAATGCAGGAAACTGAAAGAAGCAGTATTCAAAATTTTTTGAAAACGCTTCAATATTTATCACCGCATACGCAGAAGGCCTATCAGCGAGATCTTAATTATCTGTCTCAATTTTGTGATTCTCAAGAAATAAACCGTTGGCAAGATATCGATGGTCGGCAAGTACAAGGATTTGTTGCCTGGCGTCATCGACAAGGTATTAGTGGTCGTTCGCTACAACGTAATTTATCTGCTGTGCGCGCATTTTATCGCTACTTAATCAATCAAGGTATAGCAAAACAAAATCCGGCCAATGGTGTGCTTGCACCAAAATCTGCACGTCGTTTACCCAAAGTACTGGATGTTGATCAAACAATACAGCTGGTTGAGATTGATGAAGATGATCCTTTGGCTATTCGTGATCGTGCGATATTAGAACTAATGTATTCTTCGGGTCTGCGCTTATCAGAATTAATTAATTTGGATATGAATGAAATTGATTTTAGTGATGCACTGGTCACAGTGACAGGTAAAGGGAAAAAGACACGTACAGTTCCAGTTGGTCGACATGCCGTGAAAGCATTAAAGGCATGGTTAAAAAGACGAAATCATTTTGCAGATGATAATGAAACAGCTATTTTTGTGAGTCGGCGTGGTCAGCGTATCAGTGCACGTAATATTCAACAGCGGCTAAAACAATGGGCAATAAAACAAGGGCTGGCAAATCATGTTCACCCACACATGTTAAGGCATTCCTTTGCTAGCCATTTACTGGAATCAAGTGGTGATTTGCGTGCTGTTCAAGAATTATTGGGTCATGCCGACATCAGCACAACACAAATATATACTCATCTCGATTTCCAGCATCTTGCCAAGGTCTATGATAAAGCGCATCCGCGTGCCATTAAAAAGAAATCCTGAAAGTATCTTAACTATTTTCAACGCTTGATTTTTTCGAGACAATCACCTTATATATAATTGCAATGCGGGAGAATAAGTTTGAACCAATTTAGGGGTACTACCATATTATCCGTACGCAAGGCTATGGTATTGGAAGACCGCAATCAGTAAATAAGATATTGAAAAAATAGAGCTGCTAAATATAAGGTAGCAGTTAAATCCAGCACCGTATTTCTATATTATTTCCCTCTACAGCGAGTGAAGCCGTATAATTTTCATTGGGCAAGAGACTGAAAACAGACCAATCAGATGTTTCATCACCGATCATATCAATCTTTAGTACAGCATGTAATTCGTCCAGATCGACAGAGACATCAAATGCATCAAGACCAAATGTAATACCTTCGCCGAGCGCTTTTACCACGGCCTCTTTTTTAGTCCAGCATGAATAAAATACACGCGGTATGACATCTTCTGACAGTTTATTCAATGCTTCCTGTTCTGTATTGGAGAAGAATCGCCTTGCAAGTCCTGTGAAATCCGTATCGTATTGTATTTTTTCAATGTCGATACCCAGTCTGCGTTCCAGTGTAATACCAATCAAGGCTATATCATATGAATGTGAAACATTAAATGTCACACCGTACTTTTGCCATTGTCCTGCAAGGACAGGCTTTCCTTTTGCTGTATATTCAAATAAAAGATTATGCGCATCGCAGCCCATAATCCGAGCAAGTGTCTGGCGCAATCTGCCACGTGTGATCACAAACTGATTACGCTTTTTATCAAACTTAAGTCGATCTGCGCGTGCACGTTCATCATCGGAAAGCAGATTATATAATTCAAGACTCTCATCATCCGACAGATCAAGACTAAATCGCCAAATATCTGCAAAATCAGCTGACAACCGATGTTCAATCGGAGCTTTATTCCATTCTACGGTCATATTAAATATTTTAAGCGAGCGCTTTTGCCAGAAGCTGCATACCTTCATTTATTGAAATCTTAGGCTGATAACCAAGATCACGCCTTGCTGCAGAAATATCAAACCAGTGGGCACTACTTAATTGCTGAGCAACAAATCGCGTCATTAATGGTTCTTTCGTAATATGCAAAAGTTTATAAATACTTTCAAAAAACATGCCTGCCAGATAGGCAGTAGCTGGTGAAATTCTTTTAGTAACAGGAGGTAATTGTGCTGCGGCAAGGATACGATTGATAAGTTCAGCCATCGGTATGGGTTCGCCGTTACTAATGAAATAGGCCTTGCCGGCACAAGCCGATCCAGTAGAAAGATTTTCTGCAGCAAGTAGATGTGCCTCAGCTGCGTTATCGATATACGTAGAATCAACCAGATTGTCCCGTATTCCTACCAAACGCAAACGCCCTGCCTTGGCACGTTTCAGTATCCGTGGTACCAAATGGGGATCACCAGGTCCCCAGATGAGATGTGGACGTAAAGCAACGGTTGCAAGTTTTTCCTGGTTTGCCTTCAGAATCATCCGTTCTGCCAACGCCTTTGTTCTGGGATAGTTCGTAAGATATTTTTCAGGATAGTCTACCGACTCATTGATATTTTCTTCATCAGACCCGTCAAATATAACACTGGGAGAGCTGGTATAAATTAATTTTCTTATTTGGTTTTTTTCACAGGCATCAATTACATTTTGTGTGCCTATAACATTGCTTCGATAATATTCATCATAATTTCCCCAGACACCGGCCTTCGCTGCAACGTGAAATATAACATCACAATCTTCCGTTGCATTGAGAACAGCAGCACCATCCGCAAGATCACCACGATGCACTCCGACTCCCAATTCATACAAAAAAGGATAGTCACCGCGTTGAAATGTTCTGACCTTATAACCGCGTCCCAGTAGTGAACGCACGATTGCACTGCCAAGAAAACCACCACCACCCGTCACTAATGCTTTCATGACAATTTTTTCTGTGCCCAAATGGTAAGATTCTCCCGGCCGATCTTTGCGTTATGACGAGTATCCACCGGAAATGATTTATGAAAAAGAAAATCCTTGATCTCGCGAGTATGCTCAAACTTTGAACCTAATTGTTTTAATTCCTCACTTATCACATCATGATCTGTGCCGCGCTCATTTGCTTCAAGCTCGATACACAAGACGGGTATTGTCTTTCCGTTTCTTTTTATACCTACTAATGCAGTCCGGAATACCTTTGGGTGTGCATTAAATACTCCTTCGCACTGGTCTGTGAATAACACATCTTCGTCTGTAATCACACGCTGACTCTTACGGCCACAAAACCATAACCGACCATGATCATCAAAATAACCTGTGTCCCCCATGCGATGAAAAAAACCACTATTTGCATCAGGGATCTTTGCCAGTTCCGTTGATCGAGGCCGGTTATAATAGAAGGCTGTAACTTGTGGGCCTTTCACAATTATTTCACCGATTTCATTTGTCGACACTAATAATTCTTCCGACCAACTTATAATCGGTTCATCCTTAATACGAATAATCCGCACATCAAGACCATGCACAGGCTGACCGACACATATCCCCTTGCCATTTTCAGTATCCTTACTTGTTTCATTTAGTATTTCATCACTACCAATCGAACTGACGGGCAAGGATTCTGTGGCACCATAAGGTGTAAATATTTGTACCCCAGTCTCAAGCATTTGGGTATATCGCTGCATCACGATTGCTGGGACGGGCGCACCTGCTGACAAAACACGTTTTAAGCTGGGTAACCGCTTGTGATTTTCCACTCCCCAATGCCCGACACGGTCCAATAACGCAGGTGATCCAAACATTGTGGTAGCTTTATATTTTTCTGCCGCTGCAAATATCTTGCGTGGATCAACATGACCAGGACGCGTGAAATCCATATCAGGAATGATTGATGTCATTCCCAGTGCCGGGGCAAATAATGCAAATAAAGGAAATGTGGCAATATCAATCTCCCCGGGTTGGATCTGGTAGAGTTCTTTCAATGCGTCAACCTGTGCATTGAAGTTCGCATGTGTATACACCACACCTTTGGGTGTGCCGGTACTGCCACTGGTAAATAAAATTGCGGCGATATCTTCAGATGTGGTATTCACCATCGCTTGTTTTTCTGAGCTAGACCCAAATTGCAAAAGTGTACTGTAACTTGTCATGCCTTTTCCAAATACTAAAGCTGGGCCAACATTCACTTTGGTACGAATGGTTTTGCGTGCCCACCCAAATAATAGTCGTGCGATATGTGCAGCCGGAATCCCTATAAATGCCTCAGGTTTGGCTTCATCCAGACACGCACGCAGGTTCTTAATCCCGATACCGGGATCTACCGCCACCATCACAGCGCCTACTTTAAACAAGGCAAAAACCAGCGCAAAAAATTCAGGGCCCGGTTTTACCATCAGCACGGTCCTGACACCCTTGCTGATTCCAATCTCCTGCAACCCACGCGCTACTTGATCACTTGCTTCATCAAGTTGTTCATAAGTGTGATGGGAATAACCATCAATACCATGTTGTGTTACAACAGCCAGCGTATCGGGCTGTTGTTGTGCCATAGCAGGCAGATGGGATGCAATGTTGGAAGAGTCCATAGTTAAAGTGGGTGTTTTTCCAAAAATTTTCTTATTAAAGGAACAACCTCTTCACTTGCATCTTCAAGAATATAGTGACCTGCATCTTCAAAGGAATGCACCTCTGCCTTCGGGAAAAGGATTTTCCATTTATTCAGGAAAAAGTTATCGAATACAAAATCCTTAAGGCCCCAACAAATCAACATGGGTAGATCAGAAAACTTGTCAAGCACAGATTCAACATCACTTACGATACTGTAAGTTCTCCCATACGGAGTTAGCGGTATATCTTCAACAAATTTTTTAACTGCGAGCCGGTTCTTCCAGGAATCATACGGGGCAAGATAGGCATTATGAATTTCTTTCGGCAAAGGTTTACGCGTGACACAATGTTTTACAGCACCACGACAAAAGGCATTTAATCCCTGGATAAGGATACCACCAAACAAAGGCATCCGGCCCAATGATAACTGCCATGGCAGAGTTTTCCCCGTGGGCAGATGAAACGCGGATGTATTAAGGATCACCAAACGCTTAATTCGATCTGGATACCGCGCGGCATAGGCCATGCCGATCATGCCACCCCAATCATGCAACACCAGCGTTATGTCTTTATTTATATTCAGTTGATCCAATAATGCCTCGAGATCATCGACCCTTTGCTTGAGTGTAAATTGATATTTGTTATCAGTCGGTTTATCCGATAACCCCATCCCGATATGATCCGGTACTACACATCTGTATTGGTCTCGCAACGTCGAAACAAGTCTTCGATAGTAAAAAGACCATGTAGGATTACCGTGTAACATAATAATCGGGAAGGCATCACTTGAACCTTCATCAAGATAATGCAGACGCAAGCCCTGAACAGAAGCATAGTGGTGCTCAAAAGGATAATCAGGGAAATGCATGATAGATGTATCAGGAACAGGTGTTGAAACCTGCCCAGGGCAAGGCTTTTACCATTCCCACCCAAGCATAAGACAATTCAACCCACTGCCGATTCCAAGAAAGCTGACACGATCACCTGGTTGTAGAAATTTGCGTTGTTCAGCAATGGCGGCGGTCAAAGGTAAAGAGACCGTGCCGATGTTGCCCAGATATTTATAGGTACTGAAATCTTTTTCGGGAGCAATCCCCAGTTCTTTCAGAATGGTATCTCGATGCCCTTCACCGACCTGGTGACATATAACTTTGTCTACCTGATCGCGCGCCCATCCCATCTTGCCAAGAAAAGCGCCCCAGGTACGCACACCCAGCTTGGCACCATGCTTGAGTACAGCCACTGAATCCGTGGCCATGAATTCTGTCAATGCCGCCGGCAATTTTTCTGTAGGCATTATATTTGCAAGTGCCGGAGGGATTTTCTCGCTGCTCATGATCTCCTTAATCGCTGATGGTATGGCCTCCGGCTCTGTCACTTGATCGATGGCTGACAACAATTTATCCGGTGAAAACATAAGCTCACCTAATGCAACAGGAGAGAGAGTAATACCCCAGCGACAGAGTTTATGATGTTCCGGTGCTGCCTTGGTCACACCTCCCAGCAAACGATGTGAGTTTGAATTTTCAAATGATCCATCTGTAAGTAAAACCGCAGCTGCACCAGAACCACCTGTCATTGTCGCCAGTGATTTTGTAAACATGTCCATGGTTTTTTCTTCGAGCATACGATTAATCATAATCTCAATGATCTCGCGTGAGGTTTCACAGGATACCACCATACCTGCGCGGATCTGTTTTAGCTCGATACGGTTGGCAATATCAATAATACCATTCAGTACACCAAGACAGGCATTGGATATATCATAGACATTGGCATCGGGACTGACTCCGAGTTGTGCGGCAACCGCACAGGCCGTGGCAGGTTCAAAATTCTCCCGACAAACACCCGAATAAATGAGTGTTTCAATATACTTTGCTTCAACATTGGATTGTTCTATTGCCTTGCGTGCAGCCGTTGCTGCGCCATCCGAGAGCATATGTCCTTCTTCCCACCAGCGGCGCTCACTGATACCGGTCAATGCCTCAAGCTGGCCTGGGGCGATATGTAATTTATCGTACATCGGTGCCAAACGTGCCTCGAGATCACCAGATGTGACAACCATTGGGGGCAATTCGTAGCCAATGGACTCCATATGTACGTTTGTGTATTTCATAGAATCATTCTAAGCGTAAAGTCGTTCATCTGATAGATAATTCGTCCATCCACAATCAAAAACCCATCGGCACATAGCATTTTCGATACATCATCGACATTGCTTATCACAGCCTGGACTGTAACTTCACTGTCTTTGGGTATGACTTGCCCCCGGTAGACCCAGGAATGTTTGTCTCCCAAGGCCATGCATTCAAATTTACCGGTTTTTACATCACCTTCCCGCTGCCAACGCTCGCAGGCAACCACTTTCAGGAGCTGGATAAAGGATTCCAGACCCAGTGAGCCCGGCCATACCGGGTCCTGGTAGAAATGGGCCTTGAAAAACCATGCATCGGGGTCAACTTTTGCTGTTCCGCGAATAAACCCTAGTCCATGTGGGCCACCCTGCGGATTAAACACCGTAATATGTTCCACCATTCGCATCTTGGCATTCGGATAAGGTGCTTCATCGGGAAATATAAATGATTGGCTATTTTCAAGTTCATCCTCAACAGGCGCGTAGGGAACGACTTCACGTAGACCCACCTGCTCGGCCAGTGCTTGTTTCGAAAAGAAACCAAAATAAGTATCACCCTTGTAGACAACACCTTCATTACTTTGCATTTCAAAATCATAATTTTGGATAATCATGCCACCTGATGTAGAGACATTGGTGATCTTTACTTTGCTTATGAGTGTCCCTGTATCGGGCGTTACTGCTATGAACTGGGTTGCACTTCCACCCAGGTTACGGAACGAAAGATCATTATCACTGGTCAGGGCGGAACCCAGATAGGCCGCTAACCAACCACAAGGTTGTAATGCCACTTCCAGCAAAACCGAGAACGGCATGCGTGCCTGGCGATCGGCTGCAAAATACCAGGCATCTGTGGGAACATCATATTGTGTCTCAACCAATCCCCCGGCACGGAGTTGCCACTGTTTGCAATATTCAATGGAAGTAACCCGGTCCAGAAACTGATACGGCGGACCCGGTAATCGTGCAATGACACGTTCGTGATCGAAGACCCGGTATTTTTCACCAAAGGCATCGGAAGGTTTACCCACGGCAAAGGCCAGGATTGAATCGTAATCAAAGATCGCTTCCTTTTTATGTCCCTGCTTATCTGTTGCAATTTTATGTTGCACATTCCAGAGCGACTCAATGCAATTCTTGGTCATTCCACTGAGTTGTAATGACATGTTATTCATCTGTACGATGGGTTTACCATCAGCATACATTAGGGCATCTGCCAATACATAAGGTGCCCCATCATTCCGATAACCTATCTCCTTTAAGGTAATTTCATACTGTACACGACGAGTTGATTCAATCACCTGACCGCGGCATTTGAGTTGACTGTTGATACCACAAACAGGTTCATATACAAATTCATCCTGTTCGCCGACCCAACCCATGCGTAACAAATAAATACGTAAGGTATGCAAACAGCATTCATACATCAATGTCCCGGGCATAACCTGATCATCGACGAAATGGCATGTCAGGAACCAGTCATCCGAGTGGATATCTGCTTCGCCAATGATCTTACCGAGTCCGTAACGACCGCCATCAGGATCCAATACCAACACACGATGCACGAGCGTCATACGCCCTGTCGGCAACCCTACCGGATCATTAAGTTTAAGTTTTGAAAATGCTTCACCAAAACAAGCAGCCAAATTTCCCTGACGTAATGAATTGATTTGATCATCGTTATAAGATTCCATCTTCATTGGTATTAATTCAGCCCAGTCTTCATCACGAACTCCATCTATTGGTCGTTTTTCCATTTCCGTCTGTACGATTCCCTGACCGGCATCGAGCTCTGCCTGGGTAAAAAATCCGGCACAACCATTTTTCATTGTCAACAATGGCTTCCCATTCACCGTTCCCGTGAAATCAAACCGGAACAAATAGGTTTCACCTTGTTTAAAAAAATGATCAATATGGATATCGTAATGAATGGTCTGTCCGGGTTGAGTTAATGCATCATGAAATGTGATCTCGGCATCGAGCAGACGATATACCGCCAGACCTTTTGTTTGCAAATCGATACCCAGATAACCGGACAAAAACAGATCCGCCTGGCCTGCTTCAACAGCAATACAGGTCGGGATACGACCGCCATCCAGATACCAGGCATTATCATGGATGTCGTGTTCTGTGATGACACGGCCGGATGTCATAGAACATGGTTCCCCTTCCACTTCGATAATACGGTCCACCAGCATCAAGGGTTCATCCGGTAAACGCACACGTGTAGGGTGCTGATCGATTTCTGCATACTGTGGGCCCAGCATCTTTGCAATGGAACCAATGGCAAATTCCATACACATGTCCCTGTCGTAGGTTACCGTTTTTAAATTCGGAGCATAGGTATTCGGTGGATTATTAACGGAAAAAGGAAGAGGTTTGATGTTTTGAAAATCAATCTGTGTAACCTGCGGCGTGGATTGCAACAGTGAAATTTGCATTGACAATGCCTGGGCCAGAGTTTCCGTCAATCCATTCGAGACACGTAGAAATGTCTCCTGCGTTTGTGCCTTAGCGGTTTCAGTAGCCCCTGTTTGTTCGATCAGCTCTGTTAATGAGTATTTAGCAACAGCAGGATGTTTAATCACTTCAGCGGTAGTAACGTTTTGATATTTTTCATTGGCAGCAGGTACAGATATGTTGAATGCCTTAGCGCCGACAGGGACACTAATCACGGATTGATCCGTATGTCTTTCATTTACTGCCGGATCGCCTCTATATAATGAATTCAGATCTAGCGGGACCCTTTCCGCATTCAGTTGTGCCAGCACACGTAGAAAATTCGTGACCCCGTTTAGTCCTTTGATACACACAGAACAGGCAATGTGTGATCGATCCCCAAGTATCCGGTCGATCATGCGGCTACAGGATGCGCCAGGTCCCATTTCTATATAGATCCGAATCCCATCATCATATGCAGTATTTATCACACGCGTATAATCAAAGGGTTCCAGTGCCTGGTTTGTGATCGAATCAGCCGCGCTGTCTCTGGTCACTTCATACGATCTTCCGAGCACACCACTGTAAAATGTTAAATCGCTTGGTGGATTGGTTTTGAACAAATGCAAATTACGGTAGGCTTCCTGCACAGGCTTTGCAACTTCGCAATGGACCGTCGTTACACCTTCAATAGTATGAAAATTACAAGCAAGATTACGAATGAATGTCTGCACTGCATCGCGATCACCACCTATCACACATTCATGTGGTGTATTTATAATCAACAGGTAGACCCTTGAATGATTCTTGAGTGTTTTACGCACGATTTCTGCCGAAAGATCAACCACACCGATCTGCCAATCGACAGTTTCATCAGCAGACAGATCCCATGCTTTTCTGACTGACTCGCAAGGACCGGCAAGGTCATGCGTGAATAATGATGTCTTTTGCATACGTTGTAACATCTCGTCCCTGTCTATCCAGGTTCGCGTAGCAAATAATCCTGCTGTTTCACCTAGACTGTGCCCAATAATAGCATCCGGCTTTATTCCAAAACTCGCAGTGACATCACTCATCATTGTACCGAGCCAGACTTGCCCGAAGATGACATCCTTATGATCCAGTACCGAAAAGTTATCAGCATTCCAGAAACGGGCATTTGCAAACTGACTGGCAAGATGATTATTTTCCTGATCCAGACGATGCAAAACTTCTGGCCAGCGACAGCTGATGTCCCGCCCCATGCCACTAAAGTGATTTCCGGAACCGGGAAAGACAAATGCAATTTTCCCTTTACGCCCTAAAGGCTCGGGAGAATAAAAAATATTATCGCTGGAAACAGCCTTGTCCTGCTCGACATATTGTTTCGCTTTAGAAAGCAAGTCATTAATCTGTAATAAATTGCACGCCAATATATTCAGCGAGAGCATTTCCTTGCCTGTTGCGTTCTTTACTTGCCACCACTTGTGCGCTAGCACATGAATATCGGTTATCGATGATTCATTTATACAAGCATTGCATTCCTCGATTTTCCGAAGTAATTCCTCTGCAGTATTTGCTTCAATAGAAAATAGCGCTTCTCCATCACAAGCCAGAGGGTGTACTAACAAAGCAGATTGTTCGGGTGAACGGTCAACACCTTGGAGGATCGCATTGACACAGTTTCCATCAACACTGATTGAACTGACCAGTGCGTATCGTGGACCGTCTGCCCTGTTGCGAAGCCAGTACTGTGTTGCACTGGGTGCAAAAATCTTATCCTGCAATTTATTCAATGTTGGCAGCAATGGCTGCGAATCCCTTAAGGGCGGAATGACCTCGTGGTACAAACTCAAGGCGGTTTTGGCAACCGAGGCAAGTCCTCCAGCAGCCCCCGTGTGCCCAATATCTGCCCTGGCACTACCTATTGCGCAAGGAATGCCACGACGGCATTGTTGGAATAAATCAACCAATGCCTTGGCTTGCATATCTTCCTCATCAGTAAAGCCGCCACCATTGGTTTCAATAAAACTAATTTTGTTGAGTTGAATATCTGCATCATCACAAGTTTTTTTAATTGCCGCCTTATAAGCTACATCGGTTGGAATCGTTTTTTCGGCATCTCCTCCGGTCGCGCTTCCAATACCACTGACAGTCGCATAGATTCTATCGCCATCACGAATGGCATCGTCGTAACGCTTCAAAACCAGTGCGGTTGCTCCTTCGCCGATGATCATGTCAGCGGAAGAATCAGGACGTGCGTCATGTTGTCCAATCACAGAACGAACATCACCGGCTAGATCGACTGCACCAACGATGGCAGTATCAATTTCTCTTCGTTGTAATGCGCGTACCCCGGCTTCCAAGCTACGTAAACCGGAACTCTCTTCACTAGACAAGGTAAAACTCGGTCCACCAATATTGAAGGCACGTGCGACACGACTGGCAACGATACCACCTAATGCACCCATGGTTCGGTTGGCACTTAAGGGTGGACCCGCTGCGTCCCGTAAATCAGATATCCATTCGTCCAATTGGTCATTAGTCAGGTTTAGGCCAAGTTCTTTACTCCATTGCCTTGCCTTGTTTAATAAGGACCAGCGGACATGAAAGTTGGTGGTATTCAGATCCAGGCCTATACCGATATAAACACCGGCACTTAACCATGCGGTGGTATCGTCTTTATCAAGTTTTGCATTATCGATGGCATTGGCTGCTACCTGCAGCATGAGTAGTTGTTGCGGCAACATGTCCTTTAGTTCAGTCGGCGGGATCCGGAATCGACCCAGAGGAATTTCAACCTTGTCTATAAAATAACCTTTAATATTATTTTTATTCTCTACGCCCCACCAATTTTCCGGTGCAACGGGGACAATATTTTCTTCGCTTCCCAATACCCGGTGCTGGAATTTAGTTAATGAATCCCACGGTCCGAAACAGGCATCCATTCCAATAATGGCAATCGCAGGTGAATCATTTTTTGTTTTACTTTTAAGCTGAATTACATTGTCCGAGAAACTTTTTACACTATTGTTATATTCCTCCAGTAGCACATGGGCATTAATACCCCCAAAGCCAAACGCACTTACGGCTGCTCGTCGTGGTTGACCTGACACCCGTTGTTGCCAATGCTGTGCCTGCTTGAGAACAGTAAAAGGGCTATCTTGTAAATTGATCGACGATGATTCAAAGTTTGCAGTCGGTGGTAGTGTTTTGTGCTTAAGCGCCATTAACACTTTAATTAAACCTGCTGATCCGGCAGCTGTTAATAAATGACCAACATTACTTTTGACAGAACCAATCACACAGTCTTGATCATTCTTCTCATCCTCCCCCCATAGTGATTTCAAACTCTGGAATTCAACGGCATCACCTATTGGTGTACCCGTGCCATGACATTCGATTAAATCAACATCGCCGGGTTGCCATCCTGCCTTTTGATAGGCTGACTGCATGGCACGTAACTGGCCTTCAGAATCAGGTGACATGAGGTTGCCTTCAATGTCATTGGATAAACCAATGCCTGCAATAGTGGCATAGATGTGATCATCGTCCTGGATTGCATCATCAAGACGTTTGAGTAAAACAATACCTGAGCCCTCACCGACTACCAGGCCGTCGGCCTTGTTATCAAATGGTGAACAATGGCCGGAAGGAGAAATTGCATGCAGTGCAGAAAATCCCATTTGTGTATACAAACTATCCGGTCTTGACAGACCGCCACACAACATGGCATCGGCACGATTGGCCAGTAATTCATCAACCGCGTACTTCAATGCATATAAAGAAGAGGCACAGGCCGCATCCAAAGTATAACTTCCACCCCCAAGCCGCAGCGACCTGGCAAGAATACCCGCTGGCAGACCAGCGACATAACGATTGATCCGGTTTGTTCCGGATGAAGATAATTTTACGGGTTGCCCAAGTAACTGTTCTTCGAATTTTGATCCCAGAATTTCATCGGCCAATGTCGATGAGGCATCAGTTGGCAGGGCAATATTCCCGACAATGACACCCACGCGCTGTTTATCAATATTATACGTAATCGCATCACGCCAGGCTTGCTGTCCCGCGTGTAACAACAGATGAAACATGGGATCAAGGGATTCAAGAAATCTTTTATCGATTTCATAGTTTTCTGGAATAAAGTCGAAATCATCAACAAAACAGGCACGTTTTGAGTACACCTTGTCTGGCGCTGACTCAGATGCATAAACATCGTCTAACGATAGTATCCATCTGTCTTTGGGTGGTTCGTGTGAACAGTCCTTGCTTGCAAAAATGTTTTCCCAGAATTGCTCAAGATTTTTCGCACCTGGGAAAATCCCTCCAATGCCAACAATCGCGATTTTATGAGGTGATTTCAATGTGTATGTCCTGGCCAAAAACTGGCAGTGACCATCACTATACCGGTTCGGTTAATTCGTTTTTTTTGAATGCATCGTTTAATGATGCATCAGTTACACATTCATAACCTTCAATTCGAGCAACAAGACCACCATTGTTATCCAGAAATTCTATCGATGCTTCGGCACGAAATTTTGTGTATTCATTCACACGAATCAATATTTGCGTACCTTCCTTTGGAAAATTACGCTGATACTGGCGATAACTTTTAATTGCAGTTGGCAATGATCCTATCCCCAGTTGATCAAAACTCCACAGGATCATCATCTGGAAACTGGCATCCAGTGCCAATGGATCGGCATGCCATGAAGAACGTACTGGCTTTTTCATCCATTTATCAGGATGGGGTGCTGCCTTGACATGTGCAACCATACCTTGTTCGGAACAATAATCGACGGAGATGATACCTTGTAGATCTGTTCCATGGAAAAGCTGTCCAGAAGTATAGATATCCATATTGTTATATGGATGTTTATCTGTAGGGATCTGGATCGTTGCTGCAGGTTGTTCAGAACGGTTAAAAGAAAGAATAACCAATGCGCGTGCATGCAGGGTTTTACCACTGCGTAGCTCAACAGGCACAATCTCAATCTCACCTGACTTGTTTGCCAGACCGGCCATAATTTGTAGTTTGATTGATGCGTTTGGTTCCAATGTGACCCCTTTAAATACACGCAGGTCATCGAAACCAAGAAAATTCAGACCTGGGTTATCGTGCATAGCGCCATGGATAAACCATTCTGTAATGACTGCTACCGGTAAGACCGCTCGGCCATTCATGACGTGGGATTTAAGGAATGGAAATTCCTTCACACACAATGTACGTTCAAAGGCAATATGCAAAGATGCGTAATCAAGGTTTTTCTTTACTTCCTGTTCAATGATTGTGCCTGGACCTAATACTACAACCTCTACGGGCCCATCCTGTGAGATTTCCTGCATCAAATATTCTGCACCCGCCTGCAAAGGAATAACCTCCACTCCTTCACTTTTAAAAATCTTTTTCAACCCGGGTGTCACCATGCCACCATCCCAGGGACCCCAGTTCACACTTAATACGCGACAATCAGGCCTTGATATTTTTTGCTGTTGGGCCGTTTTATTCAGGACTTCATTTGCCGCAGCATAATCGGCCTGGCCCGTGCGTCCAAATCGACCTGTAGAAGATGAAAACATCACCATGATTTTCAGATCATCTTTTTCTGTTGCTCTTAATAATGAATACAGACCATCCACTTTGGTTGAATATACTTGAGCAAACTGTTCTTCGGTTTTGTCTTCAATCAATCGGTCAGCCAGCACACCGGCCCCGTGTATGAATCCACGTATTGGTCCCAGATTTCTACGTGCATCGTCTATGATGGTTGCAACAGCATCAAAATCACGCACATCAACTGATTTATAATGTACGTTAACGCCTGTTGCCTGTATCCGATCCAGGTTTGTTCGAATTTCACGATTTGAAATTATGTTTCGGTATTCTTTTTCTATTGTTTTAGGTGAAGGCTTTTTGGATTTTTTATGTGCAATGATCGCCTTCTTGATCCCGGATTCATCCTGTAATCCATGTAACCATTCCGGATCCTGTTTTGGTTCCGGTGTTCTGCCCAGTAATAACAGGTTTGGTTTATATGTTTCCGCCAGAGCAACCGCGACCTCGGCTGTTACACCACGTGCACCCCCCGTAATAACAACAACATCATCTTTGGAGAATAGTGGATTTTCGTTCTTATGGGGTATCGGAGAAGATTCAAGTGCTAGCGAGTAACGTTGATTGCCTGAGATACCAACCTCCAAAGGCCCCTTTAATAAACATTCATCGACTATCATGACAGCCAAGTCTTTTTCACTATTTTCATCTGCTGCAAAGTCTAATGATTTGCAACATACTTCCAGCCATTCCTTATCAGCTGTCTTAATCAGTCCTGCTAGTCCGGCACTGTTTGGGTTTGGGCTTGTTTCAGCAAGGCCGCTCAATCCAAAGTTACCACCCATCTGTGTACCACTCACAAGAATGGTATTCCCCTCCTGGTTATTCTTGCGTAAATAAGGCCCTGCTTTCTGAATGAGTTGAAATATATCTTTGATATACCCTTCTTTCGGATCGATGGGTGCAAGTATTAATAAACCTGCTAATGAGGCATCGGGTTTTGCATTTGCCTGAACAATTTTAGTAACAATACCTTTTTCTTTAAATACCACACAAATGGTCTGGGTTAATTTATTCTGTTCAGCAACGATCCAGACCACTTTTTTTTCGGAAAGAGTAATTCTTCGTCGATGACTTTCATTTGTTAAGGGAACAACCGTGACAATGCTCCGTTCGATATGTTGACTCTCTTGTAAGGCTTCACTTTGTGTTATCTCTGGCCTTGCTTGTTTCGTTATTTCAGGTAATCCAGACATGAAATCAACAATCTGCTGCAATGTTTGTAAGGCACCAAGGTCTTCCGGTTTGACGACAGGCATCTCAGGTAACCTTTCCTGTAATGCAGAAAGAATCTCCACCCGCTTGATCGAATCAATACCTAAATCGGTATCCAGATTCATGTCAAGGCTCAACATTTCCATAGGGTAACCGGTTTTATCTGCGACCACTTCAAGCAGAACCTGCTGCACTTCGGAATCTGATGGCGATACTACTTTATCGGCCACCGGTGCTGCTACTACCTTTTTGTCCTGGGCGCCGGCAAGCATGAATTCAATGATGTGTTCGAGAAAATGAAATGTACCCAGATCTTCCGGATTTACTGTAGGCGCCCAGGGTAATCTTTCCTGTAATGCAGAGAGGATCTCAACACGTTTAATTGAATCGATACCCAGATCTGTATCCAGGCTCATATCCAGACTCAGCATTTCAATAGGATATCCTGTTTTTTCAGAAATCACTTCGAGCAGGATCTTTTGTATATCAATCCTGTTATGCGTTGTATCGATCGACTCAATAGTTGCAGGTGTTACTTTTGCTTCCTCTTTGGTTTCCTCAATAACCTCTCTCTCGACTATCTCTGGAGCAGCTGCACTCTGCACTGTGTCATTCGTATTGATTCGACTTTCTGTTGCAGGTAGACCAGTTGATATACCTAACATTCGTTGTTGTTGCTCAAGCAATTGTTGAATCGTTCTTTGTGCTGTTTCCTGACCTTCCAGATATTGCCGATGCAGGTTTGCAGTCTGCTCCTGCATTTTTTGCAGGGTGAGTATGCTCTGCTGCGTGGCATACAGGGCTTCATTCACTTGTGAAGAATTGACGTCTTCGCTTATTGGTAACTGTTTAATATCCGTCTTTATCGTTTGCTTTAATTCTTGATCGTTCAACGTATTCTTTTCCATCCTCGTTATTGGTTGTACCTGTTTCTGAATTTTGCGTGGTGGTTTTTTCTCTCTTGGCATCACATAGTTCGCACCACAGATCGGGATCGTCATCGCCGGTTTTGTATCCGTATCAGTTTCGACGCTATCAAGATAACCTGCATCCCACCGATCAATTTCTATACCATGATCAAGCACGCACAGAGAGGCAAGCAGACTGGCAAGATCGTATTGCCCATGTCGCTTGCCTGACGAGGCATCCAGGGCAAATGCCTGAAAGTCCTTGCCATCAAGAATTGACTTCACAAGACCAGTCAAACGGTTTCCAGGGCCCACTTCAACAAAGGTATGCACACCCTGTGCATACATATTTTCAATCTCGCGGACAAACTGAACCGGTTTGGCAAGTTGACTTGCCAGACATTGTGTTACCGACTTACTGTCTTCGGGATAGCACTCCGCCGTACTATTGGAGAATACTTTTACGTTGGCATCTTTAAATTCAATCGATGCAAGCATTTCACTGAATGGTTTTTCTGCATCAGCTACAAAGTCGCTGTGAAATGCAGCGGCAACGGGTAACTTTGTCGCACGCAGTTCACGCTGCTTACATAATTGTTCAGCTTGTCCAATCTGATCACTTGCACCAGAGAGAACGACCTGAGCAGGTGCATTATGGTTCGCAATCACTAGATCAAGATTTTCTTCATTCAGGAACTTCTGAACATCTTCAACAGGAGCAGCTATAGCTAACATGGCACCGCGATCACCTTCTCCCTTTGCCATGAGTTCGCCTCTGCGTTTTGAAAGACGATACAAAGAAGTTTCATCAATACATCCTGCAGCACAAAGCGCCACTAATTCACCATAACTATGACCGGCGGTTGCATCGGCCTTTACTCCAAAATGTTCAAGTACTGACAAGGCTGCAAGACTAACGGTTCCTATGGCTGGTTGTGCGTTTTGTGTCGCACGTAATATTTCTTCCTGTTGATTACGGGCTTCCTCTGTTAAATCCATGATCGGACATACCAAGGCTGCAGCAGGTATAGCAGGTTTGATCAAGACAGCAATGGCACTGGAACATAAAGTCTTACCACCCACAATAAAAGTCGACCAACCCTTATCGCAACTTGAACCAGGTCAGGCACCGGTCTATATCAACACAATCAAGCGACCGTGGGTCACTAATGAAAAATATCCTCGGCGTGCAGCGATCAGTGCATTTGGTTTCGGTGGAAGTAATTTTCATTGTGTATTGGAAGAAGCGGAATCGGTGCAGCAGGACATCGAATGGGATGGCAGGATCATCTTGTTTGCTTTCAGTGCTGATTCAAAAGACCAGTTAGGTTTACAACTTGAAGCTATTGATACCGAACAACCGTGGTCACAGTTACGACTAATGGCCGCGCAATCCTGTGCAGCATTTGATAAAGACAAAGATCATCGTCTGATTCTCGTGCTTGAAAAAGATAAAACAGATTTTGTCCGCTTGATCCAGGATGCAATACGACTGTTATCCGAGCAGTCGGATGTTTCCTTCTGGAAATTGCCAGCAGGAGCAAGTTATGGTTACGGTAAGCGAACCGGTAAGACCGGGATATTATTTCCGGGACAAGGTTCGCAATATGTCGGAATGTTACGTGATCTGGTTTGTCAGTTTCCGCAAATGCTTGCAACACTAGAACATGCAAATACAACAGTATCCGGAACAGAACATGGACAACGGTTAAGTGATCATATTTACCCCATTCCTGTCTTCACAGAGGAAGCCCGTAATCAACAGGAAGAAATATTACGTGCGACACAAAACGCACAACCAGCCATAGGAACCGTTA
>CAZCXC010000146.1:0-2629 GCA_964502505.1 uncultured Enterobacteriaceae bacterium | reverse complement strand
AACTCCCAGGGTCTCATTGCGATTATCAAACTAATATTAATACGTGAGTCTACTGGAAGCCTCGCGTCATCATATTGAAAGGATGTAAATTCCCTTGCAAGCATTTCAATTTTACTTTGTAGTATATCTATAGAACCTCTTGACAACATTCCATTCATAAATAGTCTTATTTCATCTGGATGGTTGAAATGTGAATCTAAAAACTTACTTTGGGCAGTTTTTTCAAAAAATCTTTCTATTGGCCCACGAGGCATCCACCTAAAATCTTTTGCTACCATTTGCCGTATTCTGTTATTTGGTAATAGTTGAATTAATCCAAGCTTGTCGAGTTTAGCGAGATATTTGATACATTCTGGTTCACTGATTTTGTAATAGCTGATGATTTCTTCAAATGACCAATTACTTTGAACACATATGGCTATAAGCAAGAATTTTAAATCTGATACTAATTCTTCTTCCTGCTCCTGGGTCAAGTTGCTTAATTTTTGTTGATCTTCATCAACCAACCTGACCAGATCGGTAAAATCCAGATTTACCATTGAACAAATAGATTCTAGTCGTTTAAGTGTGAAGTGCTGTTTTGCGAACATTCTTTTCACACTCGCCTCACTGAGATTTAGCTCATGTGCAATATCAGAATAGGTAACCCGGTTGAACTTTAGTGCCCTTTTCAACATTTCAACGATGGATTGAGTCTCCATAGCTTGACCCTCTAATTAGGAAATGTATTGGTCCTCGTAACATAAAAGTATCAATATTTTATACTTTTTGGATAAGTAATTTATACATTCTATATTATAGTTTAAATATTTGTTTTTATTGTCTAACATTTATAGTAATTCTCTGGACAAATAGCAGTCAAATATATATGAACAATCAAAACACGCCTTCAATGTCTCTCGATTACGGTCATCTTTTGCGGATATCCGTTCCAGCCTTATGTCTTGTGTTATCGCTTGGGTGTGCCAGCGTGAAAGTAGTCACGCGCGATGCTAACGGTGCCTTGATGGAGGTAATGACTCTTACGGGATTTGACGAAGGCAAAACAGAAGAGCGACTCTATGCTGTTGAGAATCGCATATTGAGTACATGCCAAAACTTATTTTCCAGTACAGAACATGTACTGCTAGGCGAAGATATTCCTCTGCTTACGCAGCTTGGAGCTTTATTCAGCTCTGGAAGTTGTCGACAGACGGTTGACGATGCATTACAAGAGCTGGACGCTATAAAGAAAACGAAAAAAACAGATAGTTTGTAATTAACAATTACAATTTGCAATTTCAAAATTGCGGTCGATATTGAATAAATCACCTTCAAAAAAGGACGCCTACATGGCAAGGATTGTTCCATACAATCCTTTTGATTTTTATATATCCATATATTTGCCTGAAGAGTTTAACAATGCTGAATTTGGATAGAGTAGATCGATGACACGCTCTACTTCCCTGGCAAATTCAGCCGCAGACTGAAACCTATCTTCATCTGCTTTAGCCATCGCCTTATTGATGATGTCAATTACATCTTGTTGAATATCAGATCGCAAATTTGATACTGGTTCAGGGTCTTGGTGTAAGATTTGGTTGCTGGTGTTTTTGCTAGTAAAGGGATGCTTTCCAGTCAGAACTCGATACATGGTAGTACCCAGTGCAAAAATGTCGGTAAGTACGGTAATCTTTCGGTCAGGATCAAAGTGCTCTGGTGCCATATAACCAATTGTTCCTATATATGGAAGTGGCGGTTCCTCAATCCTGTTCGCAATACTGAAATCCATCAGTTTGGCAATGCCCTGTACCGGATGGTACATGATATTTCCTGGTTTGATGTCACGATGAATAACACCATGATAATGAGTATATGCTAGGCCCAGGCAACACTGATATATGATAGATAGAGCTTCATCTACATCCAGCGGCCCCGTCGCTTTCAGGTAGTCTTGCACTGAGGAACCTGGAACATACTCCATTATTATGTAATCTAATTTGCCATCGTTGATCACATCATAGATGGTCACGATGTTATCATGGGCAAACTTACCGGCGATTCTAGCTTCATGATAAAACTCTTCAATGATGTGCTTAATCTCTTCTTCATTCAGTGTTTCTGCTTTAACCATCTTAATGGCAACATCTCGGTCCATCAAAGTATCATAGGCCCGATAGACCACACCGGAAGCACCCTCTCCAAGTTTTACATCCAGTTCATAGCGCCCGATAGAACGGGGTTTGGGCTGGCGACTTCTTTTCGTATTTGGCATCCGTAGACTGTCTATTTATTGATTATGTTTTTATTTTCTAACTATAGCGTAAAACAAAAACCACGCTTAACTATTAATAGTTGGATTGTGGATTGTATCTAGAAATTTATTAAAAGGAAATAATAATAATTATTTGGTAAGGAGCTAATTTTATTATTGTTATTAGGACTACGTTATTATTCCAAATACGCTCCTCAGAGTGTCCGCTAACGGTCAATAACGGCGTTCCACTTCGCTACACTCTGCTTTTAGCAGGCATCTTTTTACCCCGCTGCTTTACTTCTTGATCCTTTGATGGATTTAAAAATAATAATACCTAGAAATATAAATAGGCCAATAACGATCAGAAATACTTTTAAAAAATATATGATCAAA
>CAZCXC010000145.1:0-2414 GCA_964502505.1 uncultured Enterobacteriaceae bacterium | reverse complement strand
CATGCTGGCAGAGTTCGACGCCAGCCTTGAACAGTACGGCGCATTATTTTATCCGCGCCTGTTCTGGGAAACGGGATTGATAGGACAAATCCAGTACCTGGAAGCTGAAGCAGCTGGCATACAATCGACAGGCATCGGCTGCTTTTTTGATGATGCCATGCATGAGGTGCTGGGCATCAGTGATCACAGTTGGCAAAGATTGTACCATTTTACTGTCGGCGGTCCTGTGGATGATCCACGATTACAGACGTTACCCTCATACTGGTACCTGAAATAATCCATCGAACATCAATGAATCCACCTGTAAAGATAACACTACCTCGTTACACTGACCGCCCGTTTCCATCCTACCGTTTTGTACCGGGCAAAACACCGCATCCTACCCGCGACCCTCAAGGTCATTCATACAACAAAACGCCAGAACAACTCGAGTCTTTCGAGATTGATCAATGGCAATACTGCGATGAGTATCTATATGGAATCGACTTGTTCAACCACAGCTATTGGTGGGAGGCGCATGAGGCGCTCGAAGCCGTCTGGGTCGCCGCAGGAAGGCAGACAGAAACGGGACAATTTATACAGGGTCTAATTCAGGTTGCCGTTGCCCACCTGAAAAAGTTCCAGGGATTTAACGATGTTGCAAAGCGCATGGCGACTGAAGGGCTCGAAAAGATGAAGCGTATAAAAGGTGTTTACTTCGGAATAGATGTCTCCACATTTAGTAGCGCTGTTGAATCGTATTTCTCAGGTGAGAATAAAATGCCCGTCATAATTGAACTAATTACTAGTAATCAATAACCATTCCAATTCAATAATTTGTCTCTATACAGCGGATGGCGCTATCGTGCTGTCACTGATCCGCGGCGTGTTAAACATCCACTTTAGATCGGAAGCAGACATACGTCAAAATGCCAAATACATCACAAAGAGGAAAAAATACCCTTTTCGGAGGAATACAATAATGTATAAAATTGGCAGTTAGTAATGAATCTTACGACAGGGAATCCATATAATTCTTTATAAAAGCAAAGGCAGTGAAAGTAATTCGGTAAATATCAATGTACAAAAATACCTACGGCTGTTGCGATCTGCTAACTATTTATAAATATAAATACAAGTGTGATAGCTGTAATAAAACTGTTACCCCAGAGACGGGTTATAAAACAACCAAAGGAAGCCCTGGTTATATCTTTATTTGCCCAGAGTGTTCTCACACTGCATTTGCTTATCGTTCAGATAAGGCACAATCCTTGGTTAAGTAATTGCTGTCTTTCATAATGTAATTAATAGTGAATGTCCGCTTTGGGGCGAAAGCAGACACTCTCTCCGTAGTTTGTAAAACGTCGGTCACTCTTTGATATCCATATCATTGCGACACTTGCACATCCAAGTGCGGCGTATTTTATATATTTAAACTTATAAGTATAGGGTTACTTCATATGACTCCATCAGTCATATTTCAGATATTTAAACCGTGGATCATCCGGTGTGCCTTCCAGTGCACTCTCCTCATCAATACCTGGTTGCCACATAACGACTTCTTCGATTTTTTTTGCCAATTCAAAATCTTTATCCGTCACACCTTTAGCGGCATGATTCTTGAGTTTTACTATAACGAATGCATAAGATGCTGTTAGATCCGGATGGTGAAATGCAGCCTCTGACAGATGCCCTACCGTATTAATTACCATTAACGTCCCTTTCCAGCCACTAGTTTTATATTTACGGCGGATCCAGCCATCTTCGTAATACCATTTCGGTAGTTCATCTTTTAAACGTGCTTCGATATCTTCTTCTGTATACGTTGCGTCTTTTTCTTTCTTTCGCCATTGTGCCATTGTTCATTCCTCAGTAAGCAATCTGTTCAAACTTTTCATATGCATCTGGTAATTTCGTTTTTGGAATCATTGCCCGAATACGCCGTACAGCCAGTGCATCTATCATCTCTACTCGCTGCAGCTGCTGACAGAGTGCACCACGAAACCCCAGGTAATTCGGATCTATTGCTAATAAAGGTTCGATGTCTTCCAATTGCAATGATCCTGCCAAACCTGCCATTAATCCTGCTGAACGTGCCTGTTCAACAAACAGCATTAATTGATTATCACTAAGTATAGTCCGTAAAGAACCTTGCTCCTTATTCGCTGTATCAAGCATGACGCCTGAAATCCCCGCTACAACTAATTCATTGAAATCGCTTAGTTTTGGATTCAGATCTGCAAACAGGACCAAGACAACATTTATCCCCGTTTTCGTCTTTTCGCTGATGATAGCCAAAATGTCTGCAGAGATATCACTGGAAAAAATACCAACTTTTATAATATCAACACCTGTGCCAGACATTTTAGATATTGCGTCTGCAATTAGTACGGGTTGCATCGGCAGATCACCAATGGTAGCACTGACTAGACAAT
>CAZCXC010000144.1:0-3422 GCA_964502505.1 uncultured Enterobacteriaceae bacterium | reverse complement strand
TGACCCAGTTTCAATGCAGAATCTGCATTACGATGCATAAAGATTTTTTCTATTGCAACCTCATCAGGATGGTGCTGATCAATTATGTCATTGAGCTGTGTAAAAATGGCGAAAAGTTTGTTAGGCAGTTCTGATGTTCTCGTATTTATTGTCCCGTTTTCAATATGAATAGAATGATTACCGTCTACATCAATAATACCAAAACCGGTGTTTATTGAACCTGGGTCGATACCAAGGATTCTAATCATTCGTCAATTGTATCTCGCTAGATAAAATTATTTTTTTCGATAAATGTTTCACGTATTATTGTTATACGCTGTTAATTCAATTGTGATAATACATCATCAGGTATATCTGCATTAGAATAAACTTTTTGCACGTCATCCAGATCTTCCAGCATATCCAACAATTTGATCATAGTTTGTGCCCCATCGAGGTCCAGTGCACTTGAAGTAGATGCACGCATTGTGATCTCTGCAGACTCTGGGGTGTGGTTTGCCTGAACCAAGGCATCTTTAACATCAATAAAATTATCTGGTTCGGTAATGATATCAATAGACCCATCATCATTACTGATAACGTCTTCCGCACCGGCTTCAAGTGCGGCCTCCATCAAAGTATCTTCATCACTGTCGCTAGGATAAGAGATTAATCCAACTTTTGAAAATAGATAGGAAACAGATCCATCTGTACCCAGGTTACCACCAAATTTGGTAAAAGCATGGCGTACTTCGGCAACTGTTCGATTTTTATTGTCAGTCATGCAATCCACCATGACAGCAACACCTCCCGGCCCATAACCTTCGTACCGAATCTCTTCAACATTCTCACCTTCGCCACCACCCGCGCCACGTTTTACTGCACGTTCAATCGTGTCCTTAGGCATACTTTGGGATTTTGCACTGTCAATGGCCGCTCTTAATCTGGGGTTGGCCTCCGGGTCACCTCCACCGAGTTTTGCTGAGATAGTGACTTCCCGAATAAGTTTAGTGAACAGCTTACCTCGTTTGGCGTCTTGCCTGCCTTTACGGTGTTGAATGTTAGCCCACTTACTATGTCCTGCCATAAATTAATTCCACGTCATTGAAAACTAAGCGCGAATTCTAACATTACTTCTACAGCCTCCCAAACAAGCCTATCAGTTATCAAATTGACCGTGATTAAGAAAATAAAGTGTTTGTTGAGCAACTCGTCGCGAAGTTAACAGTCCAAAATGTGAAACAGGCAGGGTGAGATAGTCCGCCATTCCTTCAAGTTTAGTTTCTTCCACTGCAATAGTGCCGTCATTTGGTTTCGGAATACCGGGAATCAACATGCCAACGCCCATGCGTAATGTGCCTGCAATAACACCAAGTTCATGTGTATTACGCCAAGTCGGCACAGGACCCAATAACCCTTGTCTTGTACTCTTTCCTAAAAGCAATCGCCCGGGCAGATACTTTGTGAGTTTTTTTGCCGCACTACTTGGAGAGTGTGGTGTCCCAAGTGTCACAATGCGACCTTGGGGCTGATCAGGGTATTCATTATAAAAATGTCTAATAACTAATCCCCCAAGACTATGACATACGTAATGTATCTTCGATGTGTTTATAGTATTTGCGAACTTGTTTAAATCTATTGCAATTTCGGGTGGTGTAGATCGAATACTATGATAAGAAAACTGATGCGTATTGTAACCAGCATGGTTCAATCGTTTTCGAAGGAAGCTCATGTCCAGGCCGGTCATCCAGATACCGTGTACCAAGATGACGGATTCTTCAGCCAAATGATTTCTCTTGATCTTCAGGCGTCGCTTGCAAGTGCTATTTTGTTTCCACTAGTGAAATCCATGAGTCGTTGAATAGAGGAGACAGCGCGTCGTCCAGTTTCAGCATCAACAAATATCTCGTTTGATCCGGTTTTAAGTACCTGCGCAAGTTTTTTCAGACCATTCATTGCCATCCACGGGCAGTGTGCACAACTTTTACACGTAGCACCTTTGCCTGCAGTAGGTGCCTCAATAAATATTTTGTCAGGTGCTGCTTGTTGCATTTTGTGAAAAATTCCCTTATCCGTTGCTACAATAAATTTATTTACATCTAATTCATGCGCTGCTTTGATGATACCCGTCGTTGAGCTAACCACATCGGCTTGTTCTATAATGGTGGCTGGTGATTCAGGATGAACCAGTACTTTTGCATCAGGATGTAATTTTCGTAATTCTTGTAGTTCCTTTCCCTTGAATTCTTCATGCACCACACAAGAACCGTTCCATATAAGCATGTCAGCCCCTGTTTGTTCCTGAACATATTCGCCCAGGTATTTATCAGGTGCCCAAAATATCTTCTCACCTTTTTCTTTTAAATGATTTACAACATCAACTGCACTGCCTGAAGTGACCATCCAATCAGCACGTGCTTTTACCGCGGCACTGGTGTTCGCATAGACAACGACTGTGTGATCAGAATGTTGATCACAAAAAGCAGAAAATTCATCTGCCGGACAACCTAGATCGAGAGAACAGTTTGCATCAAGGTCTGGCATTAATATGCGTTTTTCAGGGTTCAATATTTTGGCAGTTTCTCCCATGAAACGCACTCCACAAACAACCAGGGTGCTCGCATTTGAATCATTACCAAAACGGGCCATGTCCAGAGAGTCTGAAACGTAGCCACCGGTTTCATCTGCTAAAATCTGAATATTTGGATCTGTATAATAATGTGCAATCAAGGTGGCATCTTTTTCTTTTAACAATTGCTTTATTTCTGTGAATAGATTGGCGCGTTCTTCCTCGCCTAATATTTCAACAACCGTCTCCGGAACACTTGCAGCGTCCAGTGAGTGATTTTCAGTGAGTATGGGATGAGTACTCGTCATAATTCTATTTTCCGGTAAAAAACTATGTGTCGTTAGGTGCTACCGGATTAACTCATGGTATTTGCTATACAGTATAGTGCTTACTGCAAATATTTTACTCAGATTTGTTTGGTTTCACGAGCTTGATTCCAAGTTCGCGCAATTGTTTTGACGATGCGAGTGAGGGTGCTGATGTTAACGGACAGCTTGCTGTTTGTGTCTTGGGGAATGCTATTACGTCACGAATACTATCAAGTCCAACCATCATCATAACAAGGCGATCCAGGCCAAAGGCGATACCACCATGTGGTGGACAGCCATAATCCAGCGCATTAATTAAAAAGCCAAATTTTTCCATTGCCTCATCTTCATTAATACCTAATAAACGCAATGCAGCTTTTTGCATTTCAGATTGATGGATACGAATTGAACCACCACCCAACTCAGCCCCATTCAGTACCAAATCATAAGCGCGTGATAAACATTGCCCGGGGTTTGCTTCGAGCTCGGATATCTCATTTATTTGTGGGGCAGTAAATGGATGGTGCAGGGCATCCCAACGATTTTCACCCTCCTTGAATTCAAAC
>CAZCXC010000143.1:0-5552 GCA_964502505.1 uncultured Enterobacteriaceae bacterium | reverse complement strand
GTGGTTGATGAATATCAAAATATTCGGGAAATGCATATTGCCGATGAACGACCTCTGACTATTTATGTCGATCGTTTCGAGATCGTGACATTGATGACGTTGGGAACACAACCTGAATTACTCACATTGGGTTATTTAAAGAATCAAAACCTAATAAACGATATTAACGAAATAAAATCAATCCAGGTTGATTGGGAAGTCAATGCAGCAGTTGTCACCACCTATACTGACGATATTGAATGGGAAGATAAACTTGGCAGTAGAACAGTCACAACAGGATGTGGTCAGGGAACAATTTTCGGCAACATGATGGAACAAATTGAAAATATCAAACTAACACCGCTTAAATTAAAACAATCAAATATCTATGCCTTGTTAAAGAACCTCAATGCCTTTAATGATGTATATAAATCTGCTGGAGCGGTGCACGGTTGTGCTTTGTGCCATGGAACGGAAATAGTGACTTTCATGGAAGATGTCGGCAGACACAATGCTGTCGATGCTATTGCAGGTTACATGTGGCTGGAAGATATTAATGGTAACGATAAAATATTTTATACCACTGGCCGACTCACATCAGAAATGGTAATTAAAGTGGCACAAATGAGGATCCCTGTACTGCTTTCTCGCTCAGGTATTACACAAATGGGCCTCAGATTGGCACAAGATGTCGGAGTTACAATGTTCTCCCGTGCCAAAGGTAAACATTTCTTAATTTATAACGGATCAGAACACATAGAATACGATGTCGAACTGCCGCCAAAGGCATCCGTAGCAAATATAAAACAGTAATAAGTAAGTATTATTCCAGTGCAATATCACCTTCAATAACAGTGTTTAACTCAATACTACTCACTTCCAAAGTTATTTTGGCATGTAATGTTTCATTACCCTGCAAATTATTTGCATTCAGGGCATCGTTAACGGATTTTTCAATCTCTCGTTGAGAAGTAACACCGACTTTTTTTAGAAATTTACGTATTTCCATGTTTAATGTATCTTCATTCATATATTTTCTCCTTACTCCACATATGTATGTGTAAATATCAAGTTTTTAATTCAATATGGAAAATATAGCGGAAATCAAGAATTTAGTCACTGGAGTCATCCTTGCCGGAGGTCAAGCAAGGCGGTTAGGTGGTCAGGATAAAGGTCTGATCGAGCTGGCCGGAAAACCACTAGTACAATATGTGCTGGACGCTATAACGCCACAAGTCTGTCATGTTAAAATAAATGCTAACCGTAATTTAGATGACTATGCAGCTTATAACTGCCCCGTTATTGCGGATGATATTGATAATTATTGTGGCCCACTGGCAGGGATGGCAAGTTGTTTAGGTGCTATCGATACACCCTTCATGGTGACCGTGCCCTGTGACTCACCTTTTATACCTGCGGATTTGGTAAAAAGACTGTATTCACAATTAGAACAAAATGATGCGGATATTAGCGTGGCACATAATGGCGATCGTATACAACCTGTCTTTGTTTTAATGAAAAATTCATTGCAAAATTCAATAATGGATTTTCTTAATAACGGAGAACGTAAAATCGATCAATGGTTTGAACAGCATAAGCTTGCAATTACTGATTTCTCAGACCAACCTGATACGTTCATTAATATTAATACACAAGATGAATTAGCTAAAATAGAAGAAAAACTTAGAGAAACATCAAATGATTAAACAATTTAATATCCCCATCATCGGTTTTGCAGCCTATAGTGGAACTGGCAAAACTACTCTATTGGTTAATCTCCTACCCTTATTAGCTGCGCGTAATCTACGTGTTGGTGTCATTAAACATGCACATCATTCATTTGAAATTGACCAACCGGGCAAAGATAGTTATGAATTGCGCAAAGCAGGCGCGCAACAAATGTTAATTGGATCAGATCAGCGTTGGGCATTAATGGTGGAAACAAATCAAAATGAAAAGAATTCACTTTATAATCATATTAAACATATGGATGTTGAAAATCTGGATCTGATATTGGTTGAAGGTTTCAAACCCGAAGCAATTCCAAAAATTGAACTCGTCAGGCCTTCATTAGGAAAACCACCCTTTTATCCAGAAGATAAAAGTATTATTGCCGTGGCCACCGATGAAAGTTTACCGATTCCCACAACACTGCCAATCTTTGATCTAAATTCACCCGCACCTATTGCTGAATTTATTATTGAATATATATCAGAAAACAAAAAAGCAGCACGTTCAAACTCAAAGTAAATCAACATGTCTGATGCTATAAAAAAACAGAACAGTTGCATGGATGATTATGATCCAGCATCACTACCGGCAAATGAAGCCTACGAATTAATTTTGGAAGCTATTACACCGATCCAGGAATTTGAAAAAGTAGCAATACGTGACGCACTGGGCCGCATACTTGCGGAAGACATTACTTCAAAGATTAATGTGCCAACAGGCACTAACTCCGCTATGGATGGCTATGCAATATCTGGTAAAGATCTCCCTAGTGAAGGCATAACAGAATTAAAAGTTGTCGGTACTGCATTTGCGGGTAAACCTTATAAAGAAAAATTATTGCCCGGAAAATGTATACGTATCATGACCGGCGGCATTATGCCGAAAGGAACAGATACCGTTGTCATCCAGGAAAACGTTGAACGACATAATGACACCATAAAAATAGGGACAGACATAAAGCTTGGTGACAATGTTCGCCAGGCTGGTGAAGATATTAAAATAGGTGATATTGTACTTTTAAAAGGTTTTCGACTTACCCCTGCAGATATCGGCTTAATAGCTTCATTAGGAATCAGTGAAATTAATGTGATACGCAAACTCAAGGTTGCTTTTTTTTCAACCGGGGATGAATTGCGCTCGATTGGAGAAGAATTAAAAGACGGACATATCTATGATAGCAATCGTTATACTTTGCATGGCATGCTCACCCGGTTTGGCGCAGACATCGTTGATATGGGTGTCATTCGGGATGTCCGTGAAGATTTGCAACAAGGTTTTGAAGAAGCAGCTAAATCTGCAGACGTATTGATCACATCTGGTGGCGTATCTGTCGGTGAAGCGGATTACGTCAAAGAGATTTTGGAAAGTGTGGGTACAGTTGATTTTTGGAAAGTTGCTATGAAACCGGGACGACCATTGGCGTACGGTAAAATAAAAGACACCATTTTTTTCGGCCTACCAGGCAATCCAGTATCTGTCATGGTGACATTTTATCAATTTGTCCAACCCGCCTTGCGCTATCTCATGGGAGAGCAGCAGATTAAACCAGTAACAGTAAAAGTTCCGTGTAAATCAAAACTGAAAAAGCGCCCTGGCCGTATTGAATACCAACGTGGCATTTTAGAACAAGATGAGTCTGGAGAATTAATCGTAAGTAAAACCGGAGCACAAGGTTCCGGAATATTGCGCTCTATGTCACAAGCTAATTGTTTTATTATCTTACCAATGGATTCTGGCGATATAGAACCCGGTAGTTTGGTTGATGTACAACCCTTCCATGGACTTGTATAGCATTCAGTGCTGCATCTGCTCTATTTTATCTACCATTAAGCGAGCAAATGGCATGGAACAGGTAAACGCTGGGGAAACAGCATTTAACACATGAAATGAATGCTCATCACCTTGATAACAAAAGTCCATTTCTAAAGATTTAGATTTTGTATTAAACAATTGTGCTCTTATTCCTGCCTTTCCCCATTCAGTATATGATTTTTCATCTATTTCACCCACCAATTCACTTGCTGATGCAATTAATGCCTGCCTATTAAGTTTCCTTAGTTCATCAATTGCCAGTTTTCTAAAATTGAACCTATTAGAAAATAACAATTCTGTTTCTATACACGCGATTTCCAATAATTCTTTTATATTAAAATTGTTAACTCCCTGATAATTTTCTCTCCAAAATGCCGGCATGGCAGTGGGGCCAATCTTTACTTTACCATCGACAGCCACCGTAAAATGCACGCCAAGAAATGGATTCTCAATATCTGGGACAGGATAAACATTACAATTTAATGATTCGCTCTCTGTTGCGTAAAGATATACGCCCTTAAAAGGTAGAATTGTAAATTCTTGAGCAAAACCGAATTGTTTCGCTATTTTATCAGCATACAAACCTGCTGCATTAATAACATATCCAGTAGTAATCATTCCCTGACTTGTTTTAATCTTATTATCGTTATGACTTAGATATGCAGTTTCTGTAAAAAATTGAATGCCCGCTTGTTGTGCATCATTACATAGAGCCCGCATTACTTCAGTTGGATTAACGCTGGATGTTGTTCGCGAAAACAACGCCTGTTTATAAGTGTTGATTCGAGGTTCTATTTCTTTCGCATCGGCTGCCGAGACTAATTCAACATCAACGCCATTGACTCTTCCTCTGCGCATTAACTCCTGTAACCCATCAAGTTCACTCTCATTCTTTGTAACAACTAACTTGCCACATCGATTAATCGGAAGTTGTCGTTCAAGACAATATTCTGTGAGTTCACGATTACCATCACGTGTAAGTTTGGCTTTAAGGGAATCAGCCGTATAATAAAAACCCGCATGGAGCACACCACTATTTCGTCCACTCGCATGTAGTCCCGGACTTTTTTCTTTCTCTAGCACAGTGATTGAACTATCAGGGGAGCGTTTCTTTAGTTCCAGTGACAAGCAAACACCAATAATGCCACCGCCAATGATCAGAAAATCTGTCTTTTGGTTAGCTTTCATTTTTTCTGACGTGAACCACAGAGAAGTTTAATCCCTTTTCTTTTAACATTTTATTTTTAACCACAAAGGACACTAAGCACACGGAAACATTTAATATTTATGAACCACAAAGAACACAGAGGATTTTAATCTTTTTTAAACATTTTGTTTCCCGCTTTCACCGTGCTCTCTGTGATTTATTGAAACTATCCCGGTGTATTTTTCTCAACCCAGCGCTTACCGTCTGCCGTCGATTCCTGTTTCCAGAACGGGGCTTTAGATTTCAAATCTTCCATAATGAAACGGCAGGCTTCAAACGCATCCTTGCGATGCTCAGACCAAACAGCCACCATCACGATAGGATCGGCAATCTTGATCTCCCCTACCCTGTGCATAAGCAAGGTGTCAATTAAATCCCATTTATCACATGCAGCTTTGCAAATATCTTCCAGGTGTTTATCGGTCATGCCGGGATAATATTCCAGTGTCATCCCATCCACCTGCTGTCCCTCATTAAAATCACGCATGCTGCCAATAAAACTGGCAGTCGCACCAAACTTACCTGCTTGTTGCATTTTCTGTTGATACTGTTCAATCAACTGCCAGGGATTAAATGGTACTTTTAGAATCTCAACAGGCATATTAGCCACCCGTTACCGGTGGGAAAAATGCCACTTCATCACCATCTTTAACGATGGCATCCGGTTTAACATATTCCATATTAATCGCCATCAGGATATTTTCAGCGTCATTGGAACCGGAAACGCTTGCCCATATTTCGGCGACCGATTTTTCCTTTTCCAGGTCGATTGATTCCTCGTTTTTACCTTGTTGTTCACGCAGACTGGCAAAATATTTGACGG
>CAZCXC010000142.1:0-1955 GCA_964502505.1 uncultured Enterobacteriaceae bacterium | reverse complement strand
GAGACATACATCACATTTTAGTTGTCAATAGCAGTACGAGTTTGCATCTTTGAATTAAATTTCTCGTGAATTTACCACTTGGTATATTACTTGCTCGATATTGTGTATTGACAATATTTTGAACGATTGAGAGAGACTATTCATGCAACAGAAATTTAATTTAATAACCAATCAAAATAAAATCGCTTCTATTTATGAAGCAAGAGAACTAGCAGAGCAACTCCATCAATTGCTTCGTGATGACAGCGTGCATCGTCTTCGTCTTTATCATGAATATCCACCGGATTATGACACCCTGACGTGGACACCCAATTTGTATCGTAGGGCAAGCATTGCAGATGCTTTATGCAAAAAATTGGAAGACATAATCATTCAAAAATACAGTCACGAATTTAAGAAAGCGAGTTAGCTCCTCAGACAAAACCATCGACTAATCAAGTTGGTTAATTATGCATTCCTCGCACATGAGCAGGGTAATTCCCCACAAAAACCAATTATATTCACGCTAGGGACTAAGTACTGGTTGTCCATACGAGGATAACGAAAAAATAAGAAACGATATGATGCAGATATTTCGGAGCATTCTTATCTCCTAGCTATATGGATTAAGTATAGAATATTATTGAAATCGCTTTCGGTAAGGTTAACCAATGTTCGCTTTTGGCCGATAGCGACACCTGATTTCAGACAGATTAGTACAGAACCTAATGTGCTAAATATTATTATTCGCGTTTCCAGGTGCCAGATTTGCCACCGGATTTTTCCAGTAAGCTAATTGATTCGATCGTCATGCCACGATCGATAGCTTTGCACATGTCATAAATTGTGAGGAGTGTTGTTTGTACTGCTTGCAAGGCTTCCATTTCTACGCCGGTCTGGCCTGTCGTTTCTGCACGGGCCTTGCAATAGACAGTATTTTCTGAAGGCCTAGTTTCCAAATCAATTTCAATATGTGAAAGTGACAGTGGGTGGCATAAGGGAATGAGTTCAGAAGTTTTTTTAGCTGCCATGATTCCAGCAATACGGGCGATCCCGAGAACATCACCTTTCTTGTGTGAACCGGATTCAATGAGTTGCAATGTTTCTGCTTGCATACGGATAATCCCATCGGCAACCGCAATGCGGTGAGTAGCTTCCTTATCACCTACATCGACCATGTGGGCTTCACCTTGTCTGTTAAAATGCGTTAATTTACCCATCGTTCTATAATGTGCGCTTGTTATAACGTTTAGTATGGCTATTTTAACTAATAAATATGAATATTACCGTCAAATATTTCGCCAGTTTGCGTGAGCAACAAGGTAAGAGCGAGGAAATACTCGATTTGAATGAAGAAACGTCTATCGCTGAAGTATGGGAGAGTGTTACCGGTTCCAATGAGGCTGAAAATGTGCTGATGGCGATCAATATGGCATATGTTAAACCAGATGCCATAGTTAAAGATGGTGATGAAGTGGCATTCTTTCCGCCGGTAACGGGTGGCTAATATGGCTGTTGAAATCAAAATGTCACCATTCAATCCCTGGCAAGAGATCGAACAGCACCAACATAAAATGAAACAAGCAGGCAAGTTTGGTGCAACTGCCAGTTTTATCGGCACCATGCGTGATTTTAATGAAGGACAGCAGGTAGATAAGATGACTTTGGAATATTATCCCGGTATGACCGATAAACACCTGGAAGATATCTGCAAAGCTGCATGTGATAAATGGGATTTAATAGACACCCTGCTTATGCACAGAGTAGGGGAGATAAAGATTGCCGATCCTATCGTGATGGTGACTGTTTGGTCAGAGCATCGCAAGGATGCGTTTGAAGCCTGCCGTTTCATTATGGAAGATTTGAAATCTAAAGCACCGTTCTGGAAACAGGAATCGACGGTAGACGGTGAGCGCTGGGTAGAGAAAAATACACCGGGATAGTTTCAATAAATCACAGAGAGCACGGTGAAAGCG
>CAZCXC010000141.1:0-2274 GCA_964502505.1 uncultured Enterobacteriaceae bacterium | reverse complement strand
TATGTAGCACTGCAATGGCTGTCATAGTGTATCCATATGCTGTTTATCTAGATATGATAATAGCATATATATGACAATAACATATAAGGTTAGTTCACTTCTAGAAAATTTTTTCGCGCCAAAATAGAAAGGGCTTTTTTACAAAATAGCGTCGAGTTAGGGGTATGTAGTACCTCTAACATGGGGGAGGGGTTGAACCAATACTAGGTGTACCCCCACCTACTCCCCATGTTGGAAAAGAACGCCTGTTCTTCTACTCGACTGAACGTCTGCTTTGTGCCAAAAGCGGACATTCACAATGGCCATGATAAAGAAGCGCATCGTTGTAGTGATTTATGGTATTTGATATACATCTGTTTCATTGTGAAATGCGAACCATGCAAACCAAAATGTAGTAATTGACCTTTGTTCTTTTCCGGTTTCATCGAACACAGCACCACTTTGATTATACGAATCAAATCGGATGGTCAATTTTTTTCCATTAACTGAATCCTTAATCTCTCCTGAGGTCTTTGAAAGCTCAGTAAAAGGATAAGCCTTAAATTTTCCGTTTACTTCTACGCCGATTATGTTTTCTTTTGGATGGTACCCCATAGCGCGGAAATTTACCGGAAACCAAAGTCTTCCGCTTTTCTCATATCCCGCATAAGGTTCTTTTCTATAATCATGTGAGAAGCCGGTTTTCGTAGAAAGGGCTAACGTGTTTGGGTAACGTTGTAACCAGTCTCGCCAGGTAGTATGAGTTAGTTGGACAGTGTCAAGCTTAGTGCCTTTCATTGGGCCGGTTATTGCCTTGGCTAAAATCTGTGACCAAAGTGACTCCGTCTGCCGGTCATAAAGCAACAGTGCACTATTGTAAATGAGCCCGGAAACACCAAAATTTAGATTCTTACCTCCAACCTTAGATCGATATGCAATTCCACTGCCACATAGCGGGCAGTATGTCACTGCGATTTTATCGCCTCCGACATCATCATTAACAATCTCATGATAATTAAGTATGGCTATCGGGTAAGCCTTAGCTTGTTTATTGTTAATTAAACCAAGTACACGGTCATCCGGTTTAAGGAATTTAGCCTGCTTTGCGGAAATAAAAACTGGCTTGTCAATTGCCAGGATACCATCCCGTTGGGGGCCACCTAAAAGAATTTTATCTGTTGCTACAAGCGTATTTGTAAGATCAAAGCCATTTTTTGAAGTTGCAGCCAGGGCCAGATGATTGGTTAGCAGCAGAGCAGTTCCAATCAGGATGACAGAATTTAGTAAGTTGATTGTCTTTATATAACTCAATACTCTTCCAAAGAATATTAAATGTATTTATGTATACGGACATTACAAAGATAAAGTTACAAAAATGTTTAATTAATAGCATTAATAATTTAGCTCTTAGGTTAGTTCCGAGTTTATAATCGAATGTCTGCTTTGTGCCAAAAGCGGACAATCATATTGGTATTAAATTTTGTTTCTTTCACACAATCAAGTACTAAAATTGACACATTGCAGGTGATCGTAAATACTCTGTAAAGTGTTAGCTCTTGCTCGTGAAGGAAGCTTCAATGTTACTCGTAATGCAAACGGGCAATTTAGCGTTAACGTATCTAACTAATTAATGAAGTAGTGGTGATCGTTGCTTATGAATGCCGAATCGTTTCATCAATTACCTATGTGGCTAGTCGGTGTAGGAACCATTATTATTTTTCTTGCCGCGCTAGAATTCGGGTACCATGCTGGACTTAGCCGGCGTGGCTTATGGAAGGGTGTCGATTCCAGTGGCGGCCAACATATCCTCACTTCAATGTTTGCTCTTCTTGGCTTAATCCTGGCTTTTACCTATGCAGCCGGAGTAGAACAGTTCAAAGCAAACAAGCAAGCAGTCACCCTGGATGCAACCGCAATTCGCACCGCGTTTGTACGTGCTGACTTGGTTGCAGAACCGAGACGCACTGAGCTAAAACAGGCGTTACTCGATTACGCCCGTACACGTACAGTCAAGATGGGCGAACGGCTTTCTAAAGAGCAGCTTCAAGGAATTATTCAGAAATCGTCACAAGCGCAGTCAAAGTTGTTGCTCATCACAGAGCAAATTGTGGAGCAGAGCAGTCCTGTTTCCACCGTGATGCCCTTGCTGGTTGCTGCGGTGGATCAATTAATCAGTGCGCACACGATTAGGGTCGCAACGGTTAATGACAAGTTGCCTATCCTCGTAATATTCATGCTACTTTTTGTCGCAGCAGCATCATTATCAGTTGCTGGTTTTAATGCGGGCATTTCAGG